>CATMVR010000664.1 GCA_950075905.1 uncultured Persicitalea sp.
TTGTGCCTATGGCAGCTGCACAGCAGTTATTTGTTCGCTGACCATTTTGGTACACTAAATAATCTTTGTAATTACTGGTAAATTTATTATTGTGATCAAAAGGAATGACAACAGTTGCAGCACTATATCCTTTAGAAACGTCCAGGATTATAGAATAGTTACCATCCTTGTCTGTATAGGTTTCTGCCAATGTAATTCCTGCCTTGGAAAGTCCAGCTGAACCCATGACTACTAAAATACTATCCACCGGCTGACGGGCTTCATCTATAACCCTGCCAGAGACAGTAGTAGTACGATCAAGCTTACGGAAACAGCTTGTGGATTGGGAGAAAAATAAGGTCAGGATAAGACTAACGGCGAGGGAAGATTTTGTAGTTGGCATGGGTTACGCGAGCTGGTTAGGTATGGGTTTGAAATTTGTATAAATGTAATCACTTGCTATAAAATTACGGTTCTCCTTGGAAAATATTTTTATACATACCCCAATCTGCTACAACGTCCTATTACAGATGCGCAACCCCGCCTGAAAACCGACCCAGGCGTACACGTCGCGGGTGCCGGTGGGTTTGCCGCCGATCCAGAAAGGTTCCAGCCCCGTGCGGGTACCATCGAGCAGGCCGCTGTACGGCGACAGCATCAGGTTCAGGGTAGGCCCTACTGACAAAGCAAGGCGGCTACCAATTTTCTTCTCAAAGGCCGGGGCTAGCCGGAACTGCCAGGCCCAGGGCTCTTTGAAAAATTTCTTCTGCACCGCCAGGCGGTGGCCGGTGAGGTCGACATTGAACATCCAGCCCCGGCCCAGATTGGCGGCGGTACCTACGCCGTAACCCACGCTCATAATGGGCTTACCCGGTACAAAGGCACTGGTACCAAAGGTGAAAATGTTGTAGAATTTACGGACGCCGGTCTTGAAAGTCACGTTGCCGAAGTTGGTTTCGTCGGTGGTAAATTCCAACCGGCGGTAGCCATTCTGCCGTACGTAGCTAAAATACCCAAAGGGCGTAGTCGCCGATGAGTCGGCCACATTTACCAGGCCAATCTGATGCCCCCGGCGCACAATGCCCGCGTAATTGAGTCCGCCGGAAATCTGGTAGCCATATACCTCCCCCGCCGCGATGTTGACGCCGCTGGTGATTTGCGCTCCGTGCAGATTGCCGCCAATCAGGTTCAGTCCCGGCGACATCTGCACACCCAGCACATCACTGCCCACCAGATTGATACCTCCCGACGCCTGAAAGCCATCAAACCGGTTGATCACCAGATTGACCGCACCGGCCATTTGAAAACCCTTCACATTCCTGCCCACCACATTGACCGCCCCCGCGGCCTGAAAGCCCGTCACATCCTGCCGCACCACGTTGAGTACCCCGCCCAGCTCGAACATCCGGACACCCATAGAGTAACCCGCGCCGAAATTGAGCGAAACATCGTTGATCACATTGCCGCTCAACTGGTGGTTGGTACCTATAAACGGCAGCAGGGAGGCCTGAAAGGGCCGGTAGAGGGTATCCGAAATATTCTCGGTATGGATAGCCTGACTGGCGGTAGAAAAAGCAAACACCAGGCCGTCGCGGATTATTTGCAGGGAGCGTTCCAGCGTTACGGGTTGCTTTTCTTTCCTTTGGATGGGCTGAATACTGTCGGTATCCAGGGTTTTGGATACCACCACTACTGGAATCTCCACTTTGGGCCGGACGGTATCCACGCGCGTGGCTAGCCGGAAGCCGGGCGTTGCCAGGGGTTTCACGGTATCGGGCACCAGCGTAATAGACAGGTAAGTATCTTTCCGGGCCACGACCGCCACGGACTTACGGGCGTACTCTTCTTTCCGCACTTCGAGCCGGAGTGGGCCGGGCTGGGCGGGTAGCTTGATGCGGTAGTACCCAAACTCATTGCTCACCGTAGACGTAAGCGTACCCGGCTCATAAATACTAACCTGCGGTAGCTTCTCGCCGGTAGCTTCGTCGAGCACGTACCCATTCAGAATAAAACTCTCTGGCTGCTTGCGGGCTACCTCGGCCGCCTTGTGCAAAATAATGTACCGGCGTCTTTCCTTAAAAGTCACGGACCCGTCAAAAAGTACAATCAGAATTTCCCGGACGGTTTGGTTGGTGGCATTCAGGCTCACCCGGCTCCTGACATCGATGGCGTCGGGGCTATACGAGAAGCTGAAATTTCCTTTGCTAGCCAGCTGCCGCAGTACCTCATCCATCCGCTCGTTGCTGACCCGTAGGCTGAGGCGGCTTTCAAGAATAGGTGTCGTCCCCGCCTGCGCCCAAAGCCAGGCCGGTAGCAGGCTCAACAGGAATAGCTTTCCCCAAAAACGATATGTATATAGTTGTTTCAAAATGCGGCGGAAAATCTTGGTATAGCGGCAACCTTACTGACACCCGTTGCCATCCAGCACGTAGGTATCCCCTACCCGCTTCACGGTCAGGTTCATGGTTTCGGCAATCACCGAAAGCGTAGCATCGAGGGGTTCTTTCACGTAGCGGCCCGTATACCGGCACTGGCTCAGCGAAGCATTGGCCAGTTCTACCCGTACATGGTAGCCCTCGCTCAGCGTCCGGACTACTTCGTCGAGATGGGTTTCGGTAAATTCAAAGACTTGCGTGCTATAAGAAGCGATATTTGCCCCCGTCTGAATGGGCAGAAGAAGGGTATCTTTCCTTACTTCCACGCCTTCACCCGGCAGCAGCTTTATTTTATTCTCGGATTTTCTTACTTCTACCTTTCCGGTTTTTACTTCCACCCGCACCACCTCATTGTAGGCTCTCACGTTGAAGGAGGTACCTACCACCCGGATCTCCGTCCCGTTGGCGTCGATCACAAACGGATGGGCAGCGTCGCGGGCTACGTCAAAAAAGGCTTCCCCGGTCAAAGTCACGGCCCGGGTGTCACCGGCCAGTCCTTCGGGGTAGGTGAGCGTGGAGTTATGATTCAGATACACCTTGGTTCCGTCGGGTAGAGTTTTTTCATAGGTATTGTTCTGCGTAGACACCGCTACTAGTTGAGGTTCCTGATTTTTGGTAAAATAAGCCCAGCCAAACGCCACCAGCAGCAGCGTGACCGCTGCCGCGGCCCATACCGCCGTAGGCAGGGTACGGCGCACCGGCACTGGTTTTACCGAAGGCACAGCCGGGTGGGGCACATCAGCCCGGCCTTGCACCGGCCGCTCCGGCTCCACAGGCATTCGAGGGCCGTCTGTGTGGGTATCTTGCGTGCGGGCGCCGTGCATACGGGCGCCGTGCATACGGGCGCCGTGCATACGGGCCTGCACCGAGCGCCAGGCGGCGTCCGTATCCGGGC
>CATMVR010000665.1 GCA_950075905.1 uncultured Persicitalea sp.
ATTGTGCTGTTGCAGGTGGCGGCCAATCCGTACATTACCATCCTGGGGCCGGCGCGCACGGCTTCTTCGCGCCTCACGCTAATCCAGGGAGTGGGCTCGGTGGGTACCACGGTGGCGCCGCTGTTTGGAGCGTACTTTATTCTCTCCCCCCTGCAGCAGGCGCAGGCCGGGAGTGAAGCGGTGAGGTACCCCTACCTGGGTATTGGCCTGGTACTGTTGCTGATTGCGCTGGTGTTGTATTTTCTGCCCCTGCCCACCCTGCATACCCGTCAGGATAATAAAACCGGAACGGTACGTTCCGGGAACGGACGGGAAATATTCTGGTTTCGTAACCTCAACTTTGGCGCGGGAGCCATTTTTGCCTATGTCGGGGCGGAGGTGGCCATCGGTACCTTCCTGACCAACTATATTGCCGATCTGCTGGCCATTTCCGAGGGTGATTCCAACGCGTATGTCTCCCTGTACTGGGGCAGTATGATGGTGGGGCGTATCCTGGGCTATTTTGGTCTTAAAGTAGCAAAGCCCCAGGCCGTACTGACGGGCTGCGCCCTTGCGGCCATGCTGTTGATTGTCGTGTCGGTTAGCTCGGATGGTATGCTTGCCGTGTGGAGTATGATTGCGGTAGGGCTGTGCAATTCGGTCATGTTTGCCATTATTTTTTCTCTTTCGGTGCGGGGACTGGGAAGGTTTACCACCCGGGCGTCTGGTATCCTGTCCACGGCCATCGCCGGTGGCGCGCTGATTTCGTTTTGCCAGGGCGTACTGATCGACCATTATTCCTGGGCCGTGGCCTTTTTGTTGCCCCTGGTTTGCTATGCCTATATCCTGTTTTATGGTCTCAACGGGTACAAGTCAAAACTGACTGCCGTAGAGTGAGCGTATACATTTGAACGTTATGCCGTTTCCTGTCTTGCCTGTGGGGATTTTACCAGCAGCAAAGACCATTCCTATGCCCTGATGAATGAATAATTGTCCAAAAAACGCAGAATCCTAACCAATGTCTATTTTTTAAACCCTAAATCAATTTTCGTATGCTAAACTATTTTACAAAGAGATGGCAGATGAGCGGGCTGCTCTTTTTGTTCATCTTCTTTTGTCAGCAACACGGCTCTTTTGCCCAAAGCCAGGCACTCCGTGGCACTGTTACCGGAACCCAGGGAGAAGCGCTGCCCGGTGTCACGGTGGTCGTGAAGGGAGGTACCACAGGTACTACTACGTCGGCTGACGGCTCCTACCAGTTGAATGTTTCTCCCGGCCCCGGTACGCTGGTGTTTTCTTTCATGGGTATGGAGTCCAAAGAAGTAAGCTATACGGGCCCCGGAGTGCTGAATGTGCAGCTATCTGACGACCTGAAAACCCTCAATGAAGTAGTGGTAGTGGGCTACGGAACCCAGAAAAAGGTAAACCTGACCGGCTCCGTATCGGTGGTGGATGGCGAAACCCTCACCAACCGGCAGGTGGCGTCCACATCGCTGGCGCTGCAGGGGGCCGCTCCGGGCGTCACCATCACGCAGCAGTCGGGTGTACCGGGTGGCGATGCGGGTACGATTCGTATCCGGGGCATCGGCTCGGTGAATGCCGGCCAGAATCCGCTGGTGCTGGTGGACAACGTGGAGATGAGCCTGGATGCCATTGATCCCAACAATATCGCCAGTATCTCCATCCTGAAAGACGCCGCGGCGGCGGCTGTCTACGGCTCGCGCGCCGCCAATGGGGTAGTACTTATCATTACCAAACGCGGTGCCAACGGGGTGAAGGTAAGCTACAACACCTACGTAACGAAACAGGAAGCCACCGACCTTCCCCAGAAAGTAAATGCCCTCGACCATATGAAACTCTGGGATGTGGCTCAGGTAAACAGCGGACTTCCCCCGGCTTTTTCCGGCCAGATTGCCGACTACGAGAAGCTGGGCCCCGATAACTTCACGCGTTTCAATACCGACTGGAAAGCGCTGGTGCTCACCAACAACGGCCTGATGCACAATCATAACCTGAACGTATCGGCGGGTACGGACAAGATTAAGGTATTCGCTTCGGGTAGTTTTCTGGATCAGAACGGCCTGACGGCCAATACGAATTACAAGCGTACCGATATGCGCTTCAACACCGACCTGGCCCTGACTAAAAAGTTGTCAGCCTCCATGGATCTGGTTTTGAACCAGACCAACCGGCTGTGGCCGGGCCAGAATTCTCCGCAGAGCATCATTCAGCGCATGCTGGGCTATCCGGCTACGGCGCCCGGCCGCTACAACACCGGCGAGTGGGGCGAAGGCTGGTCCAATATCAACCCGGCGGCTCAGGCCGAAGATGGTGGGTTCAGTCGGCAGAATGTAGACTCCCGGATTCTGAAAGGTACCCTGACCTACAAGCCAGTGGAAGGACTGGAGCTATTGGCTACGTATAGTACCAATTTCTACATCGTAAAAAGCCGAAACTTTACCAACCAGTACGATATCTACGATGCCGATCCTGCCAACAATGCCCTGATACTGGCCCGGCCCTGGCCAGCCATGAATGCCTACGGAGAGAGCCGTTCGGAAAATGTGCAGAACCTATTCCGGACCCAGGCTACTTACAATCGCTCGTTTGGTAAACACAACATTACCCTGCTTGGTGGGTTCAGTACCGAAGATTTCAAGTCAACCTTCATCAGTGCTTCCCGCCAGAATCTTCTCTCGGCCGATCGCCCCTACCTCGACAGCGGCGACCCGCTGGGCGAGACGCTCAGTGGCGGCGAAAACCGGTTCTCGATGGTGTCGGCCTATACTCGTGTCAACTACAACTACAAGGAAAAGTACCTGCTGGAAGTAAACGGCCGCTGGGATGCCTCCTCGCGTTTCCGCGAAAACAACTGGTGGAAGCTCTTTCCGTCGGTATCGGCCGGCTGGCGTATTTCCGAGGAAGATTTCTGGTCGGGTATCAGCGGGGTGGTCAATGATGCCAAACTGCGCGCTTCGTACGGAGCACTGGGCAATCAGGCGCTGTCGGGCTACTATCCTACCTTCTCGCTGTTTGAATCAGGCGCGGGCTACAACTACTACTTTGGAGATAAGATCAACGCAGGTTACGCCCTGACCACGGCCTCCAACCCCAACATACGGTGGGAGACGTCGAAGATTCTGGACATTGGTGCTGATCTGGGCCTGCTCAACAACCGACTGACCATAACCGCCGACTTTTTCCAGCGGGATATCGTGGACATGCTGCAGCGGGTGCCGGTACCTACCTACGTAGGGCTAGGTTCTCCCTTTGTCAACGTCGGCTCGATGCGCAACACCGGCTGGGGGCTGGGCGCCGGCTGGCGGG
>CATMVR010000666.1 GCA_950075905.1 uncultured Persicitalea sp.
GCTGGTGCCGTCGGGATAGAGGGAGTTTTCGATGTACTTTTCAAAGCTCTCCCGGGCGTATTCCACGTAGGTAGGTTTATCCAAAATTAACCCGATGGTTCCTAGCAGTTTGATGTGCTTGGCTTTCCAGTTGTTTTCGGGAATGTGCGGGTAGGCCAGTTCGGCCTCCGCAATGCGCGTCAGCCAGGCTTCTATGCGTTGCTGTTCTGCCTGGGAGAAAGATTTTTTCAGCGTCGCGTAGCCATAGATCAGCGGTTCGAGCTTATTCTCGTTGATGGGGTTGCCGGTGGGTACGTAGGTATCCGCCCAGGCCAGCAGGTAGGTCTTGATTTTTTCGGCGTAAGCCTTATCCTGCGAACCATACCAGGCCGAAAGCCATACGGCTACTTTGTCAAGGTCTTTGAGGCTTTGGGTAGTCCGTATGCGGTCAGGATTTGTATCCAGTAAGCCTTCGTAGTGAATCACCCGCAGCGGGCTGGGCGCATCAGTCAGGTACTGTTTGGCCTCTTGTTCCACAGACTGCCAGAGAGCTCGTACTTCGGAATTGGTTTGGATTAGCTTGCCTAGCTTTTGCTGCTGCGGGGCGGTCAGGGGCAGTGTTTGGCGCACCTGGGCGTGGATCTGGAAGGTAAGCAGCAGGAAAAGGAATAGGAAGAAACGTTTCATAAGGGCAGTTTAGGGGAGAGAAGTCAATTTAGAAACGATTCTAACGGATTTGTGGTACCTTATTGGCGGGTTACGACTAGTCCATCTTCCGTTGTATACTGAATTACTCCAAATGCCTTGTTGTAGAAAAGTTGGGCGATTGATTTGGTGTACGGTTTGATGTATAGTATCTCGATCACGTTGGAGTAGGCTTTACCATCTATCGTAATTTCATCATGATAAACAGATTTTTTATGGGGGTTGGGAAGATATTCTGCCATTTTCCCATCATCAGTCAGAAGGATCTGCACTGTATAGGCCATATTGTTCCGCTCCGGTGAAATAGTAATCTGTACAACGGGCTCATCACGAAAAGAAGCACGGTGAACAATCTCCATATAGGGAAGCATATCTCCGGTATCAAGAGTAACTTCGAAAATTTCGTCACACATGAAATCAGAGCGGTCAATTTTGAGTATTCTTTTTATACCCGCACGAAAATCGTCGCCCCGGTTGGTCCGAAACGATGCTAGTTCTTTGTCTGCGTAGGGCACCGCTTCCATTACTCTGGGGTCAGCCGAATAATATTTCTTTCCCTTGCATTCATCTTCTTGGCACGCTGAAAGCGAAAGAAGAAATACGACTACTGTAAAAACCCTTTGAAGACTCATGAAGCAACGATACTTGATTTTTTGGATACAGAAAAAATGCGGATAAATATAATTGTTTGCTTTTGATTGACGAGCGCGGAACCTATTCTTTCGTCAAGTGTCTGAGGACCATTTCTCGCACTTGCTAACCACCGACTATTTTGGGCCCTTTGGAGTACCTCCATAGTTTGTATATGCTATATCCAACCAGAATCATAACCAGTAGCAAATAATGGGTATAACCATTTTTGCTCATTAGCCCCAGTAATGTAGGATACGCATTGCCCAGCGCGTGCAAAGCCATAGCGTAACCTAGTCCGTAATTGACCCTTACAAAAGACATAAACACGCCACCAATCAACTGAGGGAATGTCAGGATAGGGACCAGCACAATATGCCAGACGGTCAATTGCTGAAAGTTACTGAGATGCATGAACCCAAATCCGACGATGGAGGCGTACACCAGCCACCTGAAATTTGGGCGAAGGTACTTCTCAATGAGTGTGTTGGTTTGTCGGCCCAGAATCTTTGACAATACCAGCGCCAGAAGTACGTAGCAGAGCAGGTACGGAAAGAGTAAGTAAAGCGCGGGATCGTCCGGCACAAACCTCAGCAAAACCGGAAAGACCAACATGCTTATAAAACTTACTGAAAGCCAAAACCCCAGCCGCGTCAGTCCCAAGACACTCCGAAACAGAAGCTCCTCTACTACCGGTGCGTAGATCAGAGCCATAAAGTACTCCCGCCGAAGATCATTTACATCGGCTCTTCCATCAGTGAAAAGTGCGAACAAATTAAAGCCGGTACCCGCTTTTATCGCCAATGAAACCACTCCCAACGCGATGATAAAGATAAAGTACATACCCAGCTTGTTGGCGATAGCATACAGTAAGCCCTTAGTGGGTGGGATGTCTGATTTTTTCGTAAGAAAGATGTTGGGATCTTTCAGGAAGCGGAGGATTTCGCGTAGCTGGGTCTGCATGGGCGAGGTGTGGGTTGGCTAGGGTTAAGTGATACTGCCAAATTACAAATGAGTCCCTTTTTTCCAAATCAGGGGATAGAAAAATATTACTATCATCTGTTCCCAACCCCATGATCAGAAGCCCGCTATGTACATCATGGTACCAACCTTGTCGGGCGTTAGTACCGAAGGTCTCTTTACAAAAATCACGGGCTGGCGGGGAGGGGTACTATCCGTGGCGCAAACGGGAAAGAGACTGTTACTGGCCGATAATCAGTTCGATTCGCTCAGTCTTTCGGCTTATTTGGGTAGCTCCGTCGAGATAGCGGCGAACAATGCCGTAGGAGACGCGGCCTTGCTGGTGCGGGATTCCAGCCAGGTGAGTATCCAGAAAAATGTGTTCAAAACCTACCGGATGCAGGTAGATAGCACGGCGCATGTGAGCCTGCCGGGGAGTATGCTGCGGGGACGGGAAGATTTGTGATTTTTAGTTGGGTTTGTTTACGCTGGTTTGCGCTTGCAGCGCGAACCCATGAGGCGCGCGTTTAAAACGCGCATCTCGGTAAGTTCGCGCTGCAAGCGCAAACCAGCAGACGCAAACCAGCGTATTTTTCTTACATCTCCTTCAACTCCCCAACCATCTTGGTCAGGGTAGACTTGGCGTCACCAAACAGCATGAGGCAGTTGGGGTAGCCAAAGAGTTCGTTTTCGATACCGGCGTAGCCTACGCCCATGGAGCGCTTGCTGACGATGACCGTCCGGGCCTTGTCGGCGTTCAGGATACCCAGTCCAACGGCGCCAACAACCAGATGCGTCAGAACATCAATATCACCGATACGGTCTTTCTGGCGGCGGGAACTTACCAGGCGATCACTTGGGACTATCAAGCTGCTGCTGACTCCGGCACCGCGGGGGTGACCCAGGGAGTGTTCCCCTTCCTCACCATTGTGAATGGCCCGGCCAATCATACCGTGGTCGCCTTCGGTGCCACCATCGACACCGATCCCGGAACCCAGAATGGCGTTCCCTTCGGCGGCACGAACCATAC
>CATMVR010000667.1 GCA_950075905.1 uncultured Persicitalea sp.
GGCCAACACTACCTTGTATTCGCAATCCTATTTTTGAGAAGATTTGCCCAAACTGAAAAATAACTTTAAACAGCTTCAATAAATACTACCCCGGCTTGTATTGGCATAGCTCATTACAAATCAAACAGCTCCCGTAACTTCTCATCAAGCAACTTTTGTCGGGAAGCAGGCAAATACCCCAGCTGTTTTTGAATCAGATGTACCGGAATGGTAACGAGGCGGTGCAGCCTGATAGCCGAGTTAACCTTTAAGCCGGTTTGAGGGAAATCTGTATCGCTTTGCAGCAGGTTCAGATCGCTGGCTTCGGTGGCTTTGGCAACCTGACTGGTGATGAATGCGATAACCACGTGTTCATACAGACCAATGCTTTTGGTAAGACATAACGCAGGCCGTACTTTGGTAGAAGACAGGTCATCAAAGGGAAAGGGTACCAGTACGATCTTATTTTTCATCGGTCAGATCGGTACCGTCTTCCAGAGAATAAATATCTTCGGCTTCGTCGTGGAGAAAGTCAAAGGCAGGATTGGAAGACACCGCCTGCCGCCACTCTGCGTCCTCGTCTTCTTCGGGTAAGAGTACCAGCACTCTGACTTTCCGGTTACGAAGCGCAAGGGGGTGCCCAATGGTCAGAAAACCTTCACTATCAACCGTCCCCTTCGTTTCGATGGCAATCATATGGTTTGCTTTTTAACAAAAATACAGCATTAACCCTTTTAAATCAAGGGCATTATGAGGGGATGTACCTCATCCGTTTGCAATCAGAACGCTTTGTCCTAATAATGCCCAACGATGCATCAGCAGGCCCTCAAACCCAAGTCTACATCCTGCGCCAGGAAGGAATTTGGTTCAATTTTAGACATTTGTGCCAATAATTTCCAGAATCCGGGGATGAAAAAGGTAGAATCACTAATTTTGAAAAAGCCAACACGAAGCAACAAACCTGAGTATGAAAAAAGAACTGGTAAACAAAAAACAGGCCTCCACCCGGTCGCGGCTGCAGCTTAAGTACGAAAAGCTTTTGAAGGATATTGAGGCGAATAAGGCGTTGAAACAGAATATGGAAGAGGGCATGAAGACAGTTATGCCCCGGATCCAAAATGAACTGAGCCCCCTGATTGAACAAAGAAATAAGCTCTTCAGGCAGCGGCTGCTTCGCCTCGACGAGCTGGCCACCGAACTTGGCGTTGGAAAATTTAATAAAGACTGGTTTGAACCCTATATGGTAGAACAGGCAAGTAACATAATGCAGCAAAATGGGTATGGCGACGAAGAATTGAAAACTATTTTTGAAAAATACAGCGACGAACCCCTCCTGCCCGACGACGACGAACTAGCCGCCTACGCCCAAAAGTTTAAAGACGAGTTTGGGATAGAGATGGACATCAAAGAAATGCTGGAGAAGGGTTTGGATACGTATATGCGGGAAAACAAGGACGAGTTTCAGCACAAAATTTCGGAAAAATGGGAGGAACAGGAAGCCGAAGATATTCGAAACTATGACCCGGATGCTAAAAAGAAGGTGAGCAAGCAGGATCAGGTGCTGATGCAGGATGCCAAGGCCATTTATATGCGCTTGATGAAGAAGTACCACCCCGACCGCGAACTCGATGAAACCCGTAAAGCCCGGTATACCAATATTACCCAGGAGGTTACCACGGCCTATAAGAATAATGATTTTCTGACGCTGCTTAAGCTGCAGATTGAACACCTGGAAGAAAAGGAAGCCGACGCTACTTTTCTGGCCGAAGATATGCTCAAACGCTACAACAAGATTCTCCAGAAACAATTGAATGAAATCAGGGAGGAGATTGATTTTATGAAATACAACAGTATGGGGCTTTTCGATGAGTTTTTTGATCGAAACCATCAGTTCAGCAAAAGCAAGTTTACCCGCTACAAAAACAAGCTGAAAGAAGAAGTTGCGGACCTTGAAGAAGACATTCAGGCCTCCTATAAGCGAAAAAAGGGGTGGTTTAAGGAGTGGATCAAGGAAATCAAAATGTACCAGCAGGAGGTAATGATTCAGGAAACCATGCTTAGGTTTTTTGGCTTCGACGAAAAGGGTTTTTAGCGATACACCTATCCTGCCCCCACTGTCTGCATTCGGGGTACCTTTGCGAAGTGGAAATAGCGAAGTACTTTGAAGAATTTACAGCTTTAAAAAACAGCTATGAATTACCTCGTCATTGATACCGAAACCAATGGTTTGCCGCAATCGTACCACTTGCCGGTGACGGATGTGACCAACTGGCCCCGGCTTATTTCGGCTGCCTGGGGACTGTACACGGACGAAGGCCGCGAACTGAGCCGGCAGTATCTGCTGGTGAAGCCTGATGGTTTTCGCTGGAACGGAATAGCCCAGCGTATTCATGGCATAACGCAGGAGCGCGCCGAACGCGAAGGAAAACCCCTTATAAAAGTATTGGAACAGCTGCAACTGGACATTCACAAAGCGGATGCCTGGGTAGGCCATAACATAGATCTGGATTTTGGGGTTGTGGGGGCCGAGTTTGTGCGAATGGGTAACTTCGGGCCCGCTAACGTATGGGACTTACCCACCCGGCCGCTGCATTGTACGATGGACGCCAGTAAGCACGTTACCACCAACCGGGAGCCGGTCCGCCTGGATGACCTGTATCGGCTGCTTATGGGCCGGCCTTTGAAAGGGATGCATGATGCTGAGACAGATATGCTGGCTACGGTCCAATGTTTTTTTGAGCTGAAAAAGAGAGGCTATTTTTAAAGATACAGACCAACTACACTTCTGGCCGGTAGGTAATCACCGCGTGTGTTAGTTGCTCGTAAAGTCGCGCTTCTGGTAGCCTCAAAAAACGAAAACCCGCCATTTCTGACAGGTCTTCGTCTTGGTGTCTGGTTACTTTGTCCGAAGACAATTGTTTTTTCCAGATATCATGTGCTAAACATAGCAGCATATATTGAATTTTCCAAACAAAAAATAATATTTTTTTACCAAAATCTCTATTTTATATAGAAATCAGCTTTACCTTCCTGCTACCTCATGCATAAAATTTTGAAAATCTGGTTAGAACAAACGGGCTTGAAAGATTTTCTCTCCTATGTAGGCCTTTTACTCCTTTGCCTGGCTACCCTTCCAAGCTACGCCCAAAGCGACCAGGAACAAATCATAACCCTCCGAAAAGCCTCCAACGCCGCCCTGAAAGCCTTTGAGCACGAGCAATTTCTTTCTTACCTCACCGACGAGGTACACGTAACCACCGGAAATGGTACGCTTGTACAGGGCAAGGCACCCCTGCGCCAGTACATAGCGGCCGCCATCG
>CATMVR010000668.1 GCA_950075905.1 uncultured Persicitalea sp.
TTTCCAATCAGCGCAGTTATGTATGGGCGCGGCACCTGTTGTTCTGGGGGGTATGGCTGCTGTTTTTTACCTACATCTACGCGCAGAAGTTTGTGCTCATTGATTCCCGGCTGGCGTATGTCAGTTCTTTTTGGGAAGCCCTTATTTACCTGCCCGTGCATATAGGCATGAGCTATGTGCTCATCTATGTGATCATCCCGCGGTACCTGCTACGTTCGCGCTATCTTCCGGTAGTTCTCTACACGGTGGCGGGCTTTTTGCTGTCGGGGCTGGCTTCTCATATACTCACCGTATTGTTTGTGGAGCCGCTCCGCACCAGCATGGGGCTACCCAATCCGCAGGCAAGTGTCTTTTTTGGACTGATGGCCGGGCTGCGGGGGGCCAATACCGTGGCGGGTTTTGCCGGAACCATCAAACTGCTGAAATACTGGTACCAGAAAAAAAAGGAGAACGAGTCGTTGCAACGGGAAAAACTGGCTATGGAGCTACATGCGCTCAAAGCGCAGTTGCACCCGCATTTTTTGTTCAATACCCTCAATAACCTGTACAGCCACATTATCAGCGACTCTCGCGAAAGCGGAGCTATTGTGCTGAAATTATCCGATATGCTCAGCTACATGCTCTATGAGTGTAAAGCCGATAAGGTACGGCTGGAAGGGGAGATACGGATGTTGAAAAACTACATGGATCTGGAAAAGCTCCGCTACGGCAACCGCCTCGATGTTTCTTTCCAGGTAACGGGCGTAGAGTCAGGCCATGTACTGGCGCCTTTGCTCCTGTTGCCTTTTGTAGAAAATGCCTTCAAGCACGGGGCTAGCCAGGAACTGGAACAAGCCTGGATTTCGGTGTCGATAACGGTACGGGCCAACGAGCTTTCGATGAAGGTAATCAACCCGGTACCTTTGCGGGCTGAGCCCGCCCGGAAGGAAACCGGCATTGGGCTTGCCAACGTAAAGCGGCGCCTGAATGTGCTGTATCCTGATGCGCACTCTCTGAAAATATCCCAGGATGAAGAGTTGTTTGTGGTTGCGCTGAAACTCCCTTTGCAGACCGTACTGCTACCCCAAACTATTTCCTGACCTATGTCGAATCCCGAACTCCTGCGTTGCCTGATTGTAGACGACGAGCCCCCCGCCCTGGATGTACTGCGTACCTACCTGGCCATGGTACCCTGGCTGGGGCTGGCGGGCGAGTGCTCCAATGCCCTCGATGCCTTTCAGTATTTGCAGCGGCACGAGGTAGATATACTTTTTCTGGATATTCAGATGCCCCAGCTGAGTGGTTTGGATCTGGTCAGGAGTCTGAAAAATCCTCCCAGGGTGATTTTTACCACGGCTTTCCGCGAGTATGCCATTGATGGCTTTGAACTCAATGCGGTAGATTACCTGCTCAAACCCTTCTCCTTCGACCGCTTTCTGCGGGCAGTTGACAAAGCATCCTCCTTTCGGCAGGAGGATGCTGCCCGGTTGCCGCCCCTGCCATCGGCCAATGTCCGGCCTGAGCAGGGCGAGTTTCTCTATTTTCGGGCTGACCGCAAAATGGTGAAGGTGTTTCTGGACGATATTCAGTACATCGAAAGCCTGAAAGATTACGTCAGAATTGTGACCGACCAGGGCCAGGTTGTAACAAAGTATTCCATTACTTCTCTGGAAACCATGCTGCCCGAAGGGAGCTTCCAGCGTATTCACCGTAGTTTTGTTGTCTCGCTCGGCAAGGTGAGTAGCTACACGGCCACGCATGTAGAGATAGGCAAAAAAGAATTGCCCATCGGCAAACTCTACCGGCACGAGGTAGAAAAAGCGCTTCTACGCTCCCGCTGAGCCGTTTCACGGGTCGGGTTATGAAATCAGCTCAGCATCTTCACAGAGTAGTACTTCTGGATCAGGTCTTCGAAGGGTTCGGCGGTTCTGATCTTTTCTTTCTCGGAGGAGCGGGATTTTTGTACGCTATATAGTCGGATGATCGGTACGTGTCTCATGGGTCAAATATTTTACTTGTATATGAACGTTAGACAAGTAAAAAATTGTAAGGTTTAAAGAAAAAAAAGTACTCCGTGGTTTGTTGGGGAGTTTTTTTTCTGTGGTCAGGGCAGGCTTTCAGCAACCTGGTGGAGCTACCGGCTTGTATAATACAATATTCTGGGTACTTCGTGTGCTCTCAAAAGGCTTCGGATTTCCTTTTCCAAATAAAACCTATCTGCTTTCGGCGCAACGGTTAGATGGGCCTGAACCACCACCTCCCGATGGATTGCCTTGGCGCTGACCGTACACGTAAGTACCCCGGATATAGACCCGATGGTTTCCTGAATGTATTCCAGATCGGTAAGTACCCCGGCTATGTTTATTTTGTTGTCTTTTCGGCCCATCAGATGAAACGTATTTTCTCCGCATTGGTTGACCCTATCCATGAGTACACAAGGCTGCTGGCTATCCTTATCGATGATTTCTGCGTCGGGGTGGCTATCCTTAAATTGCCAGTAGGGAAACAACATAAAGGGGGAGTCGGCCTGCTGCCGGTAGGCTACGCCGCCCGTTTCGGTGGAGCCATATAGCTCAGTCAGGGAAACGCTCCGATCGGTAATCTGCCCAAAGAGACTCTGGTGCAGTGGTGATGTAGATGATACACCCCGAATAGGCAGCGACCGGCCAGGCAACGAGCTGAGCAGCCATTGCCAGTGAAATGGCGTAGCTACCACCAGCGTCCGGGGAGGAGGGGCAGTCCAGTTGACTTCGGAGGGGTACAATACCGGGATATTCAGTGCGTGGGGTAGTCCTACTGTAAACAGGAAACCGTAGATGGAGTAGGAGGGCACATAGGGGACTATCTGGGTGGTACCCGCAAAGAGCTCAGCCAGAAAGTCTATTTCCCGCCGCAGGTACGGCACAGAATGAGTGACAAGCCGGGTCTGACCGGTGGTACCTGAGGTATGAAAACTTACCCGCTCATTGAGGTGCAGCCTCGCCTGATATACAGATTCTACCCAGTCGGCCACCCGCGTGGAAGCAAGTACATAAGGGGGCTGTGCGAGGTCGAAGATATGGAAAAAAGAGTTGGCCAGGGCGGCCAGTTGCATCAGCTCCAGCGAGTCGAGGCCAACATCTTTTTTCCAGTCAAGCTTGTCTGCGTCATATAACGATCCGACCCCCTGAAAAGGGCGCTCGGTGGCTTTCAGAGACAAATCAAGCAGAATTCTCCGGATGGCATCATGGCTCCACATAGCTCAGAGTAGTAGCGGCAGTTGGATGGTAAATTCCGCACCGGGGGTATTGGCTACACTGATTGTACCCCCATGGGCC
>CATMVR010000669.1 GCA_950075905.1 uncultured Persicitalea sp.
CCGGGCGCTGACGGCCGAGGGGCTGACGGTCATGAGCTTACCCTGCCCGTTTTTGCGGTGCACAATATCCCCGGCAGTGGCGAAGGTTCTTTCCAGAAAACCGTGGTCTTTCATCCAGGTATCGTTGTAGATCTTGTTGAGGTAGCGCGTGCCGTGGTCGGGCAGGATAATCACCATCACGTCGTTGTCGGTAAGGTGCTTGCGGGCGTATTCCAGAGCACCATACACGGCCGAGCCGCAGCTCCACCCCACAAAAAGCCCTTCCTCCCGGGCCAGCCGGCGGGCCATGATGGCGGCATCTTTGTCAGTCACCTTCACAAAATGGTCGATCATGGCAAAGTCCACATTGGCAGGCAGGATGTCCTCTCCGATGCCTTCGGTGAGGTACGGAAACACCTCATTTTCGTCAAAGACTCCCGTTTCCTTGTACTTCTTGAACACTGAGCCGTAGGTATCGATGCCAACCGTAATGACGCTGCTGTTCTGCTCTTTGAGGTACTTGCTCGTGCCACTGGCGGTACCGCCGGTACCTACGCCTACGGCAAAGTGGGTGATTTGTCCCTCGGTTTGCTGCCAGATTTCGGGGCCGGTGGTTTCGTAGTGGGCTATGGTATTGGACGGATTGTCGTACTGGTTGGGATAAAACGAATTGGGTATCTCCTGGTTAAGCCGCCGGGCCACCGAGTAGTAGCTGCGGGGGTCTTCGGGTACTACGTTGGTGGGGCATACTACCACCTCTGCGCCTACGGCGCGCAAAATGTCTATCTTCTCCTGCGACTGCTTGTCGGCCATCGTAAAAACACACTTGTAGCCCTTGGCAATGGCGGCCAGCGCCAGGCCCATGCCGGTGTTGCCGCTGGTACCCTCAATGATGGTACCGCCGGGTTTGAGCAGCCCATCCTTTTCAGCGTCTTCCACCATCCGGATGGCCATCCGGTCTTTGACGGAATTGCCGGGGTTGAAGTACTCCACTTTGGCCAGAATAGTGCCTTTTATACCTTTGGTGACGCGGTGCAAACGCACCAGGGGCGTGTTGCCGATGGTGTCTATAATGGAATTGTAGTAGTGCATGATTTGGAATATATTAGGTGGTTTTCTGTAAAAATAGCCATTTTATACCTAAACTGTCAGTCCTGGCGCGAGTTTGTCCCTATGTCGCTCGCACTGGAACAATTTTTGTATTGTGGAGTTAGTCTATATAGCGAAAACAGTATAAAATGCTACTTTCCTCTTCGGCCGGGGCAAGAGGCAGGTTCTTAATAAATGTTAACGGACGATACCCCAGCCCTCTTTTTACGTACTAATAGTGTACCAATATCAATTATGAAGACCATGAAAAAACTCCTCACATTAAAACTTGCCTTCCTGCTCAGCCTTACTTTTGCTTTTGCCCAGACCAAGATGGCTGCCAGTTCGGCTTCAAAGATGACTGTCGATTCGGTTTTTCAAAACTACTACGAAGCAACGGGTGGTCAAGCCCTATGGGATAGCATAGATACCTACGCCATGAAGCGCTCGTACCGGTCCAATTCCTCGGCCGATTACGATGCAGAGATCTACGTGTCGATGGCAGATCAGGCGATGAGCAAATCAAAAATTATTCTGAAACGAAATTTCATTTACGCTGTAAAAGGCAGTGAAGGCTGGCTGAAAATTCCGCTGGGAAGCTACGATAAAGTGACCAAGTACCAGGTGAAAGACCTCAGTCAGAGCGAGCAGGAAAGCATGCGTTTTGAAATGTATGACCTGCTGGTACCCTTTGTGAATTACAAAAACCGCGGACTGGTAGCCACCCTGGTGGGTGCAGAAAAAATGGACGGGGTGGATGTCTACCAGGTAGAATTGCAAGGTAAGGGTGTGAAGTATAATTTGTATTTTGATGCAAAAACAGGACTGCTGCTGCGCGAGAAGAAGGCTCACGCCGGTGAAGTGACAACGATAGATTATAGCAACTACAAGAAATCAAACTTTGGGATCATGTACCCGGCTACCCTGGTGCAAACCAGCAGTAAGGATAAAACCAAGGTTAGCATTACCTCGGAGCTAGCCGTAAACCAAACTATTGACCCGGAGTATTTCAAAAGGTAAGCGTTCCCGCGTACGCCGCAGTAGTTTAAACAATTAACCCCCAAAATTCTCTACCGCAGCACACCGAATCAATGCGTTTGGTGTGCTTTATAAAACTTCCCCAAGTAACTCTTTATGAGGAAAGCAATAACCGTACTGGCTATCATCTTTCTGGTAATCCTCCTGCTGGTAGGAGCCGTGTTCTGGTTATTGAATACGTCTGCCGGTCAGAGCTTCCTCACCAAACAGGCCAATTCCTACCTTCGTAAAAAACTGGACACCCGCCTTGATATTCGGGCGATCCGCCTGGGTATACCCGACTGGGTAGCCCTGGAAGGAGTCTACATCGAGGATCAATCTGGTGATACGCTCATATCCGGCGAGCGCCTCTACGTAAACCTCGACATGTGGAGCCTGATCAAGGGCAACGTGGGTATCAATCAGGTAGAGCTGGAAGGAATCCGGCTGAAAGTAAACCGTACCCTACCCGATACTACGTTCAATTTCCAGTTCATAGCCGATGCTTTCGCCAGTGGCGATACTACCCCCGTGGATACTACGGTGACTCCCATGAAGATCAGTCTGGATAAAATCTTTCTCCGGCGGGTGCATCTTACCTACAGGGATGCCGTTATCGGCACGGATGCCGACGTGAATTTACCCCTGGCTGAGGTACAGTTTTCGGATTTTAATCCCACTACCTCTACCTACCATCCGTCGCTCATCGTGCTCAAAGGTACCCGGGCCGATCTGCGGGTGTACGAAGCCCTGGGTCAGGCGACGCCCGCTGCCGCTCCGGCTACCCCGCCCGATCCGTCTGATACGCTGGACCTGCAACTGGGCGATGTGGATATTCAGGACTTCAAGTTTGGCTTTGTGGATGAAGTATCAGGGCTGAGAAGTGGTGTGGCGCTGGGCAAACTGTCGGGACGCATAGAGCAAACCTACCTGGAAGGCCAGCGGATTGTGCTCGACAGGGTGGCGCTGGAAAACACGAATGCCTTTGTGGAATTTGCCAGGCAAAAGCAGCCGCCAGCCGCCGCTGCTGATCCGGGAGATTCGCCGCCGACGGAAGCCTCACAAGACTGGTATGTGCGGGTGGGCGACATCAAGCTTACCAACAGCAACCTGCGCTACGACGATTTTAACGAGCCTGAGCAGCCCAAAGGCATTGACTACGCCCACCTGGGCGTAACCGACCTGACGGCCGATGTATCAA
>CATMVR010000670.1 GCA_950075905.1 uncultured Persicitalea sp.
GGGGGGTGAGATCACGGGCTTCGAGCCGGTGTTTCAGCAAGGGTTTCGGGAATTTCGGCAAGCCAAAAACCGGCCCTACCAGCTGCCAGAAATCAGGGAATGGGAAAATGGGGCCGCCCTGGCTATGGGCCATGAGATCGGCCGAGACTTCGCCCGGTTTGTGTCGCTCTCGCTCACCCGCTATTATGAAAACTTTGCCCGGGCCGTGAAAGAGGGCGGCGGGGGTAAGCTCCTTGCCTGCTATGCCTACCCCGACGCCGGCAACCCGCAAAACCAGTGGTACCTGCACGCCAACTTCGCTGCCCAGGCAGCCAGTGCCGACGCCATGTTTGGCACGGACGGCATCAACCAGGACGACAACGACCGCAAGCTGCTCTGCAATGCCATCAACCTGGGCATGGGCAAAATCAGCATCGTGGAGTATGACCCGGTGGATCTGGGTGAAAAAGGCGGGTACTGTACTCAGCTGAACAATGGACAGTTGGAGCGTGAGTTCCGACGTGCTTACGAGGCCGGCGTGCAGGCCATCAGCCTGTCGATGGCCTATTGTCCCGATCAGATCCGGTCATTCGACCAGCCATTGCGAAACCTCCGAGCCTACATAGGCAAGCCATACACCCGGCCCGACCGGCCCACTACCGCCGTGCCGATTGTTCCTGCATTCTGGAACGGCCAGGAAATTTACGCGCCCCATTGGACGGGCTTCAACTATCTGCGTCCGGACGATTCCGATTTCTGGGGCTCTCCCCGTAAAGACTGACCTGTTATGAAAGCCATCCTCTTTTTGCTTTTGCTGGTCTTGCTATCTGACTGCCGTACTATTCACCGGCTGAGCACGTCGGCCGACAGTACCGTGTACCGCTCGGCCGACACCGGCGAGCAGTGGCACCGCGAGATCATCCGGGAGTATTTGCCCGGCGCAGTGCGCTACGATACGGTGCACCACTATGATACGGTGCCCCACGTGATCAGGGTACCTACGCCCTACCCAGTGCGGGAGATCATCCGGGAGACGGGTGCCCGGCAGGAAAGCCGCACCGAGGAAAAACAAGTTCAAACCGAGACCAGGGATAAAGACGCCACCACTCCCATCATGATGCAGGCCATGATGCTGCTGTGTGGGCTGTCGGCGTTTATGGGCATTTTCCTGGGATTACTAAGCTTACTACGCAAATGAAACATCTGATCTTGGCGCAAGTCCTGGAACAAAAAGTAGTGGCGCAGGGCCTGGAAATGGCCAGCGACGTCACGCCCGCCTCGATGGCCGGCTACGCCTTTGCGGTGGTAGTGCTCGCCGCTGGGCTGTTTGTATTCTTTAAGCTGTACTCCAAGGAAAAGGACTACAACAAGGAGGTGACGAAAGCCATGGGCGATTTCAACCAGAAGTCCATCGAAGTGCTGGTGGCCGTGAAGGGCCGGCTCGACGACCAGCAGCGTATGGGCGATAACATCGTAGAAATGCGCCATCAGATGGATTCGCTCGGCAGCAAGCTGACCGATATGAATAACAAGCTCGACCGTAAAGCCGCCCTGAGCTGATGTACTGGCTACCCATCACTCTCATTATTCTGTACCTGAGCATAGGTCCACTATGCTATTTCGCTTTGAAGACTTATGGAAATCCTACAAAGAAGACTCAGAAAGGGGCCGAACAGCACCCTTTCTGAGTATATGGTCAATGGCGGCCGTCGCCTGGGCTTCATCATCGAGGACAAAGACCGCGGCCTTACGTCTGATATGTCGCTGGATGAGATTAAGAAAATAAAGGTGCATGGCGCTACGGCTATCCCCACCGGCCGCTACCGGGTCACCCTGCGCGACTCGCCTGGCTTCAAGCGCCTGCTTCCCTGGCTACTCGATGTACCCGGTTACGAGTACATCTATTGCCACCCCGGCAACTGGATCCGCGAAACCAAAGGCTGCCTGCTACCCGGCCTCACCTGGGGGAAGGAGGATGGCGAGTACTGTGCCCGCGATAGCCGCAAGGCCTTCAACCCGCTCTATCAGCAGATCGTCGATGCGTTGGCACGGAAGGAGGAAGTTTGGTGGGAGGTGGTATAAATAAAACGGCAAATGCTATTCTACCCATTCAATACTACTTTTTGTAATTCTCAGAATTTTTATTGGGAGTCCAACTTCATCAGGGTATTTCTTAATACCCTGATTTATTACCAATTTGACAAAATTCACTGGCTGTGCTTCAATTTCCCTTTCGGTCATGTTTAGTTCATCTAAGAAGCCAACTTTACCAAATGCACGCCAAAAGCACCGTCCACTAGGAATCACACTTGTCATAGCAGTTCCCACTCTAAAGATACCTCACCACTTGAAATAATCTTATATTCAACAAAATAAGCAGCAGGGGCCATACCTTCATTCCCAACTAAGATAACTGTCCCCCCTGGTAACTTAATCAATAATTCTTTATACAGTGAGGGATTATAGATTTCTAATTTTGAAAGATGGTTTTTTAAATAATCTTCCAAATACTTAGGCAATTCACCTTTTATCTCCTGAAAGTTTTTATGTTCTTCTATTACCTGATGCACAAGAGATGGTATAGAAAAGCTACTATCGTCGTTTCTAGTTAATCCCGCGAAAGCATAGTACAAATGATTTACATTTATTAATTTATCAATTACATGATTATTTGAATCATCTTTTGTAAGATCCCCTACTCCAAAAAGCTTACTATCAGCAGCAAGAATAATTTCGTTTTTGGTAACTACAAGTACCAGGATAGTCGCATGGATGGATTTGCTAGAAAACCCAAACAACATTATTATTAGTAGAAGGATTCTTATCATAGTATTTTATAGTTTTTATTTAAAGTTAAGTATTTGTCTACTATCCACCAACATGCCCAATTATTAAAAGCATTAGTACCGTTAACCATACACCTTATCCGCAAAATCATCATTCTCCTTCTGCTTTGCGGCTGCGAAGTAATCGAGCGTCACCGCCACCGAGCTATGGTCCAGCGCCTCGGATACCAGGTAGATATCGCCCGTTTTCCGCCGGGCCATTTCGGCAAAGCTATGCCGGGCCACGTGCATAGAAAAATCAGGCAGGCCCGTTTTCCTGGCAATGTTCCGCAGGCTTTGGTTGATGATCTGGTTGGCCGATGACACAATGGCCAGCCACTGATCATCGGTATAGCGGTCGCGCTTCTTGTTTTTCAGAAACGGAAACACGTAGTCGCCCGGCTTAGCCCCCGGGAGCCGATAGATGGCCAGGATCTCCACTGCCCGCGGCCGCAGCTTGATGG
>CATMVR010000671.1 GCA_950075905.1 uncultured Persicitalea sp.
CCAGCTGGGCCTGGGAATAACCATTACGCAATCCTTTGAAGTTATTAGTACCCGGAACCGGAGCATAGTACTTGCTCATGCGGGGGTCGTTATAGCCTTTCAGAGTACTCTCCATGGCCGCACTCATACGGAACTCGTTCCAGGCTGTTGCCTGAGCCATCGGATTGAGTGAGTTCTGGGTCACTTTCAGGAAACCATCGTGGGCGTTGGTAGATAGTAGTCCGCCCGCTGCCGCAGATTCGGCTTCGGTTTTAGCCAGCGATGGATCTACTTTTGACATACGCATAGCTACACGCAAGCGCATGGTGTTAGCAAACAGAATCCAGTTATCCACATCGCCACCAAACACCTGGTCGTTGTTTCCCAGCACGTTCTTACCCTTAAAGGCCTGCAAGCTGGCGGCTCCCTCCTTTAAGATTTTTACAAAATCCTTATAGATAGATTCCTGCGAATCATATGCTACACTCTTGGCGCCATTGCCTACATTGGTATAAGGGATGGGGCCCCAGTAATCAGTACGGGGCAAAAACATCTGCACTTTCCAGATATTCATCATCGCATAGACGGCGGCATTCTCACTTGCGCCACCGGGCTTGGTGTTGTCCAAAACTCCCAGCAGTGGTGGGATAGCGTTGCTGTAGAAGCCGTTCCAGGCTCCGTTGAGCCACCCACCTACCATTACATTCCGATCGGATGGAAAGTTGATGGCTACATTGGCAAAGTACTGCGACTGCAAGTCGGCGAAAAGACTTTGAAAGGTCTGCCAACTGGCCTGAATGGAGCGATACTGAGCCGCCGCAAAAGCATTACCAATGGCAGAACCATCCAGGGAAGTAAGCTTGGTCTTGTCGGTATTAAGCTCATCGAAATGTTCAGTACAGGCATAAAACCCTACCGAAGTCGCCAGCAACAGGGCTGGAATGATGATTACTTTGATCAATCTTTTTTTCATAATTCGTATACTTTATGGTCTGAATCGGATAGATTTCAGCGGGTTTATGTTAAAACGAAAGGTTCAGGTTTAGTCCGAAGGTACGCGTAGATGGCATGGCGAAAGACTCCAGACCCACGGTCGTATTCTGTGCACCAGCGGTGAGTTCTGGGTCGAAACCTTCGGCCTTGTTCAATAAGAAGAATAAGTTACGACCTACAATGGACAATGAAGCCGCCGAAAAAGGTGACTTTTGCACCATAGCGGCTGGCAGCGAGTAGCTGAGTGTAACTTCGCGGAGACGGAAGTTTGTAGCACTATACGTGAAAGCCTCACCCGCAGGAGTGTTACGTCCGCCCAGGCGCAGCCAGTACTTCTCAGCAGTTGTCGCGATGTTGTTGGCAGTCCCATCGTCTTTTACGCCATCCACAATAAACGATTCACGGCCGGCGAGGGTCTGCTCCGTTACGCCATCAGCGTAGATAACCGCATTGGTGAAGGAAGTAACGATGCCACCTACCCGCGCACTAATCAGGAAGTTTAAGCTGAAATTATTATAGGAAATCCGATTGCTGAGTCCACCCGTCCAGGTAGGACGTGTATTGCCTACGTCTACCGTAGTGCCGGGGGTAATTTGTGGCAAACCATTTGCATCAACTTTAATGCGCCCCTGATCATCACGGACATAGCCACGGCTATAAACTTGGCCCAGGGGTTGTCCAACCACGGCGCGGACACTATTGAAAAAGTCACCTGCCAGGTTTAAAACAGAAAGATCGGGTGTGAGCTCAATGAGTTTATTGCGGTTGGCTGCATAGTTGAGGTCAATGTCCCAGCGAAAGTTACCCGTCTTGACCGGCGTTGCATTCATAGTGAGTTCGATGCCCGAGTTGCGCACCAGACCCGCGTTGATGAATTCCGACGACCAACCCGAAGCTGGTGGAATAGCTACCCGGAAGAGCTGATTTCTGGAATCACTGAGGTAGTATCCCAGGTCAAAGCCGAATCGGTTACCAAAAAGCTTCATTTCGATACCACCTTCGTAAGATGTCGTAATCTCTGGCTTCAGATCAGGAAAGGGCTTAGTGCCATCCCGGCTGATGAATCCGTTGGGACCTCCTGCGGCGAAAGTGTAGGTTTGCGTGGTCAGATAAGCCTGGGCATCATTACCCGTTTGGGCGAAGGTACCGCGCACTTTCAGGAAGGATATAGAGGTTGGCATGGTCACGAGGTTAGAGATTATACCTGAGACTCCCACCGAAGGATAAAAATAGGAACGGTTGGCGGCGGGCAGTGTCGATGACCAGTCGTTACGGGCCGAAGCCTGTATCGTGATGGCGTCCCGGAACGTGAAGTCTGCCGTTGCGAATACACCTTGCTTCTCGGTTTCGTTGATGCCCCGGTTAGCCTGAGGGGAGCGGGCATTGGTGGTAATGAACAGATTGTCTCGGTTAAGACCACCCGTGGAGGTACTCTGCGAGAGCGAATTGCGTCGCTGTAAGTTGGCGCCCACTACTGCGTTCAGAGAGAAGTTTTGGTTGAACGATTTGTTGTACATCCCGAACACGTCGAGGTTAAAAAGCGATGTCTCGCGCCAGTTGGTCTGGTAGTCGCCATTATCGGCAATAGTATAGGTGTTATTGTACCATTTGCCTTCAAACTTATCCACGTACTTGTCAAGTCCTGCTCGACCCAGCACTTTAAAGTTCTGGGTAAAATCGTAAGACAGCTGCGTGAAGCCCGTTACCCGGTCGCGATCATCATTGGCGAGCACCCGGTTCTTGATCCAGTAAGGGTTCTGACCACCGTTGGAGCCTGGATTCCAGAAATTTTGCCGAAGGCGGCCCGTGCTGGGGTCAACGTACTCATAATCCTGGGCTTGTTCCAGGGAGATGTTGCGGGGAAGGCGCAGAATATGCCGCTGCAAATTAGCGAAGGCTTCGCCTGTTTGCTGCCGGTTTTCTACGTTCTCATTCAGATACGTAATTTTGGTGTCCAATTCAAGCTTCTTTCCCAGCTTATTGGTAATGCGCAGGTTAAGAATATTACGTTTGAGCGTGTTATTGTCTACAATACCTTTGGCCCCCACATTGGTATAGGAGAAGTAGGTCTGGGTGTTGTCACTTCCTCCGGAGAAAGCAACCGAATTGGAGAGCTGAGTACCCGTAGAATAGAAGTTCTCATAGGTATTGGGCTGCGGAACCATATTGTAGGTCACGCCAGCATTGGCGGGGTCTGGTCCCCATAGCGCTACTGATTGTCCGGTCATCCTGGGGCCCCAGCTGAACTCAGAGCGTGGGCTATACTGACCGGCACTTCCCTGGCCGTATTCGTTTT
>CATMVR010000672.1 GCA_950075905.1 uncultured Persicitalea sp.
GGGCCCGATGGGTCCGCCGCTTTTGCATCCAAACTCTTTTTCCAATCAGGACAGTACCGCCGGCTCTTTCCGCTTGGCGATCTCCTGATACACGCCATTCCAGAGGCCAAGGCGTTTTTCCAGGCAGTGTACTACGGCTTCTTCGGCTTCCTGCCAGTACCCCTCATCCTGTCCGCACAGGTTGGCGGTCATTTGCAGGGCTAGTTGGCTGTGGTGGTCACCGTCCACTTCAATGTGGCGTTCGAGGTAGTACTTGAAGGTACCGATGCTATCCGGAAAAGCGCGGTGCATGTCGTTCACGATGGAAATAAACATACCCGGTATGAGATCTTCCCGGCCAAAGGTAAAGATGGCCGCCTGCAGGTGGGGCTTGTTGCTCCCGATCACGTCGAAGGTATAATTCACAAAATCACGGGCCGCCTGCGGGGTACCTGACTGCGTGAACGCTTTCTGAAAATCGCCGTTTTGCCGCAGCTCTCCGATGAACGTTTCAATGGCTGCGGTATCGGCACCCGCCTGCTGCATGGCATCGAGGTACAGCTCAAAGTGGCTCTTGCGGTTGCCCTCGCTGTCCACGTCACTTTCTTCCCCGATCACAATCTCGTTGATGAGGTAGCGGGTGTCCGCCGATCCTTTCGGAAACCAGGGTACCGAGGTGCAGGTCAGGTTGTTTTGCAGGGCTTTCAGCAGCGACATAAAGTCCCATACCGCGTACACATGGTACTGCATGAAAAGGCGCAGGTCTTCTACCTCTTCGATTACGGAGTATACCTTGTGGCTGATAATCTGCTGCCGGAGCGGCTCGATCCGCCGCTGTATTCTTTCAATGGATTCGTTCATGGTATTGAATTGGTTCAAATACAACAAACGATCTGTGGGGCGAGGCGGTTTGCGCGGTACGTCATTTTTTTGCCAATCCGGCGCGCTGGCGCTTACTCTGGCAGCCAGTCCTCCTCCTCCTCTTCCGAAGGCACGTAGACCGGTGCCAACCATTTTTCCCACTGCCGGGCGGCGCGGGCGTCTTCGAGTACATTCAGCTGGATATTGCCGTTGCTGAACGTCGTCATTTGCAGACCCACGAAAGCCAATGCTTCGTTGAGGCGGGCTTCCAGCGGGGTGGTACCTTCAATGCACTCCTGCCAGTACCAGTGCAGAGGCTCGCCCGCTACTTCTTCCACCACCTGCTGGTAATCCTGGTAGGTATAGCCCACGTAGGGCTTGCCAAACTGCTGCCACAGGCGGCGCATGACCTCGTCGAGCGAGCGGGCATGATCCGATTTTTTGCGCAGGTACAGGTCCAGAATCAGCGCTACCAGAGCTCCTTTGTGGTACACCGACACCTTGCGCTGCGGAATACCCTTCTCGTACCCATCGAGCCACAGGTCCCACGACGACTCCAGTAGCGATTGCGTGGCGTGAGCGCTGTTTTCGAAGTGCCGCTTCATGTATACCTGCAGCTCCTTTACGTAGGCCTCGTTGCCAAACACCCCGGCCCGCCTCAGAAACAGATCGCCGTAGTAGGTGGTGCAGCCTTCGGCCACAAAACAGGTAGTGAAATAGTTTTCTTTGGTAAAATCGTAGGGAAGTAATTCTTTTGGGCGAATCCGGATGATGTTCCAGGCGTGAAACAACTCATGCGAACTCACGCCCAGTAGATCGTTGTACAACCCTTCGCCTTCATCGTCGGGTCCCAGCACAATCATGGTGGAGTTGTGATGCTCTACGCCGTGGTAGAAAGCCGTTGGCAGTATCAGATTGATGAAATGGTACTCCGGCTCGGGAAATTCCTTCATCGTAGCAATCTGCTCGCGCGAAAAGCGGGCAAAGTCCGTCCGGATGCGCTTCCAGTTAGGGTGCAGGTTGCCGTGCATCCACACGTGAAACAGCACGCCCTCTTCCTCGTAGGTTTCGTGGTGCAGCGTGGCGGAGGCCAGCAGGGGGCTATCTACCAGTTCGTAGTAGTTTTCGGCCCGCAGGGTACGAGGTTGTTGGGTGGCCTTCATGCCGCAGGCTATGCGGAAGCTGTCGGGCAGGGTGAGCTCCACCAGGCAGGGCTCGTCGAGGCGCCCTTCTACGTAGAGCGCGAAATTAATAAAGTTCAGGTACCATAGCTCTTCGTCCACGTAGCTACTGCCGGCATTTTGAATCGTGGCGTAAAAATTATAGGTAACCGCAATGGATTGTTCGCCGGTTGCCATGATCTGCCAACGATCTTTGGTAACTTTACGCGCTGGAATTGCGGCCCCGGACCCACCCCGGACGCTCAGCTTTTGGATATTTTTGGCAAAATTCTGAATTTCATACCGACCGGGTCGCCAGGCGGGTACCTGCAGCTCTATCCTATCGTTTCCTTTTGTCGAAAAAGTGTACGTGATTTCTACAAAATGGGCGTCCGGGTCTGGTACCGAAATATGGTAATGCATAAGGCGTTGAGGTCAGATTCAGAATAAAGGGATGGGACAAATCGTTAACTATACTCAGTAAAAATACTAATCATTTCGACATGAAAAGCTTTATTCAGGCCATAATTACCCTTTTGCTGGTATCAGGACTAGCCCTGTCTGCCTTTGCACAAAATGAAGAATACTACAAACCCGACAGCCTGCGCAAAAAACCAACCCGGCAAACCACCATGACGCTGCCGGGCGAAGAGCCCATCAAAACCACCGCCCCGACGGCATCTGACGTACCGATACCCATCCTGGACCGGCTGCGGCTGGGCGGGAGTTTTGGCCTGGGCTTTGGCACCGTAACCAACATTAATCTCTCGCCCATGGCCGGCATCAATCTTACCGATAAGTTGGTGGCCGGGGTGGGCGTCACCTACATGTGGTTTAACTCGCGGCGCTTCAATATCAATAGAAGCTACTACGGCGGGCGGTCGTTTCTGATGTATTCGCTCCTGCCCATGATTACGCTGCAGGCCGAGTATGAGGGGCTCAACGTGCAGTACTACAACAACGTGGATCGGCGGTACGTACGAAAATGGATCGGCTCACCCATGCTGGGGGCGGCTTATACCCAACCGCTCAACGGGCGCTTTACGCGCGGGGTACACATGACTCTGCTCTACAACCTGAACCATCAGAATCAGCTCAACCCGTTTACGGGTCAGTCTATTTCGCCCTACAATAGTCCGTTTGTATTTCGGGTCACGTTTCTCTGACCTGACGGACGCAACCCCTTGTATAAAGGTACCTCACAAACATGAGTCATCCCGAACTTTGTGCGAAGTAAACCCAAAGGGCGAGGGAAATAGCG
>CATMVR010000673.1 GCA_950075905.1 uncultured Persicitalea sp.
ATACGCAGATCCTGTACGTACACCGCTTCACCTCGCGCCATGCGCTCAATGTCGGTACGGGGTATGGCCTTGCCTATGTATCGGTATTCGGAAGCGGGTTTAAGTTTGACGGGAAGTTTTACTTCCTCCTGCATTTGCGCACCGTTCAGAAGCTGAGCGAAAGAAAGTGCTTCCTTGCCCCCCTTTACGCTTACTTTTCCGTTAGCCATCGTGAGAGCCTCCGGCATTTTGTTCCAGCGCTTAGCAGCCATATCCAGGAGCTTTTGCCGGGCAAAGGCGGCGGCGTAGCGTACCGACATGGCGCTGTTTTCCATGGAGCCACTGCCCGCAGTATAACCTTCATTGGGCGTGCGGCCAGTTTCAGCCAGGTGTACCTCCACCTGATTCAGGTTCAGGTCCAGCTCTTCGGCGGCTACCATGGCGATGGCCGTGCGCACGCCTTGCCCGAGTTCCATTTTGCCCAAAAGTACCCGCACCCGTCCATCTTCCAGAATTTCCAGCCAGGCATCAACGCGGGGTGTGCGGCGCAGACTACCCGGTAGGGTATCTTCCAGTAACGCGTGGCTCGCTTCGGCCCACAGCGGACGAGTCAGTGAGAAACCGATGGTGAGGCAGCCCAGGCTATTGATGAATTTGCGGCGGGACTGTTGGGGGTTAAAGGTCGATGGTTTCATAGTTTTTTAACTTTCCTTTCTTTCAGAATTGGATTTAATTTTTCACCGCTAAGTCGCGATGGCGCAAAGAGTTAGATTTAACCGATGAATCTTAGCGCCTTATGCGTCTTTGCGGTGAAAATTAGATGCCTAACTTCTCTAAACTGCCGTAAAGTCAATCACCCCTCTTTCGCTGCCGTTTGCACGGCTTTGATGATGCGGGTATGGGTGCCGCAGCGGCAGAGGTTTCGATCCAGGCCGGCGCGGATGGCCGCTTCGTCGGGTTTTTTATTTTCATTTAGCAAAGCTACTGAAGCTATCACCATGCCGTTGAGGCAGTAGCCGCACTGCGCAGCCTGTTCTTTCACAAAGGCCCGTTGCACGGGATGCAGGCTTCCGTCCGGCCGCGTGAGACCTTCGAGCGTAGTGATTTTCCGGCCTTCCACCGACTCTACGGAAATCCGGCAACTCGGTGTGGCCACGCCCTCCATGAGTACCATGCAGGCGCCGCAGATTTCGATGCCACAGCCGTATTTGGGGCCGTTCAGTTCCAGTTGGTTGCGCAGTACGTACAGCAGCGGCGTAGCGGGGTCGATGCGCACCGTTTGCTTTTTGCCGTTGACGTGCAGGGTGATGTCTTTTTCCATGGAGCCGGATTTTTGATACAGTTTCTACTCTTAGCAACATCCTGCCCCCCTGAAAAATTGTTGAACAGGGTGGCTGTTACTTTAAAAAGCCGGATCATCGAAGGTTTTACCTCTTATTCAAAATAGTACGGGAAAAGCAGGGAAAAAATTCATCATATTTGTGGGCGATACTGGGGAAATATACAGGTAGGGACGTTTAATAGTACAAATCGTACAAATAGCTTTCGATTATTAACTACCTGATTTACAATTTATTTAACCGGTCCACTCAGGCAGGATCATTGTAAAAATAATGTTTGGCATTAAACTACCAGCATCAGGGGGTATCTAAGCTATATAGCAGACAAACCGAAGCTATACTAAACACCAAACTGAGAGTAATATGAAAAAGATAGCAAGTGCATATATTATCGTTTTGAGCCTGTTGACAATGCCCTTGGCCCAGGCGCAGGTAAACCCCAATATGGTGCAGGCGGGCATTGATGCCCTCACGGCCCTGACGCTGACTAACGCGCAGGTAGCGGCTTACTCAAAAGAGGCTGTGAAGGAAATGGATGCCAAAAACAAAGTAGCGGGGCCGAACGACCCCTACGCCAAGCGCCTGAAACGTATCGTGGGGCGTTATCGCAGCGTAAATGGCATTCCACTAAATTATAAGGTATACCTGACCCCCGATGTGAATGCCTTTGCTACCGCCGACGGCAGTGTGCGGGTATTCAAAGGACTGATGGACATTATGAGTGATGCGGAGATTCTGGCCATCATCGGCCACGAAATCGGCCACGTGATCAACAAAGATTCTCACGATGCCATGAAAGCCGCACTGCAACGCTCAGCCATACGCAACGCCGTGGCGTCGCAGGGAGGTACCCTGGGCGAATTGTCCCGGTCTCAGCTTGGCGGATTGGCCGACTATATGGTGGGGGCATCGCACAGCCGGCAACAGGAAACCGACGCCGACGACTATGCTTATGCTTTTTTGAAACGGAATGGTCATGGTGTGTTGCCCCTGGCTACTTCCTTCGAAAAACTCGCCCAGGCGGGTGGAAAAGTACCCCAGTTTTTGTCCACCCACCCTGACAGCAAAAGCCGGGCAGCGCGGGTACGGGCAAAAGCCAAAAATGATGGACTGAAACGCTAGTAATCACACAAAGGTATAAAAGCCGGAAATAAGTTCGCAAAGAACTTATTTCCGGCTTTTATACAAATTTCATTATGTACAGTGTTTCTGGCAGATGCAGATATTTTAAGAAAACTAAGATATTTAGGGAGTAAACACAACCTTATACACGGCATTCCGCAACGTCTGATTGGAAACGTCGTTGGTGGCTATCACGTATAGGGTACCATCCGAAGCGAGGGCAATATCCCAGCTATTGAAGTTGAAGCGCATCCGGTTTCCCTTTCCTGTGCGGGCGGTGACTGACTTTTTGCCCACCACGGTTGTTACATTGCCCTGAGGGTCTATCTTTCGGATACAGCCACACCCGTAATCGGCTGCAAAGATATTCTCATTTTCGTCGGCCACGATGGCATTGCCCCGGGCATAGCCTCCGTCCGTAAAGCGGGCATCGCCTCCTTTGCTATCCACGTATCCTGCCTGACCCGGAGCACCGGCTACCAGCGCCAGAGTATTGTTGGCCTGCAATTTCCAGATAGCCTGATTAGCGCTTACGTATATTGATTTACTATTTGTAGCCAGCATAGCTGAGGCATTATTGGGTATGCCGTTGAGCTGGGCATTGACAAGCGTAGCCGTATAACTAGACACGGTATTCCCTCCGGCGGTGCTATTAAGAATACCATAGATCTCATTATTGAAGCTGGTGCAGAGGTAGGAGTATTTGTTTGCAGTAGCCGCCCGGGCCAGTTTCAGAGAATGTACACCTGAGGCGAGAGCACCCGTGTAGATTGCCTGCGTCAGGTTGCTGAACCGGTGGGTATAAAAGTAGTCGCG
>CATMVR010000674.1 GCA_950075905.1 uncultured Persicitalea sp.
CTGGCGGAAACCGCGCTCGTCGATCTTGGCGTTGCCATGGGGCCGGTCATCGCCTCCATCCATCAAACGCGCGAGGATTTGCGCATGGGCATCAAGGATGCAGCTCAGATGCAAAAGACGCCCAAATTGCGGCGGCTGCGTGCGGACGAGACAAACTGACGTTACCCGGCGACGGGCGGGCTGAAAATCGACCATCCGGTGCGGCTGGATAGTTCCTCCAGCGCCAGCGTGCCCAGCTGGCTGTTGCCGCTGGCGTTCAATCCCGGCGACCATACCGCGATCGACGCGCGACCGGGTACGATGGCCAATATGCCGCCCCCTACCCCAGACTTGCCGGGCATCCCCACGCGAAAGGCGAAGTCGCCCGATGCATCATAATGGCCGCAGGTCAGCATCAAGGCATTGATGCGTCGCGCCCTGCGCGGCGACACGACCCGGCCACCATCGGGATGCCGTCCGTCAAGCATCAGATAGCGGCCCGCAAGTGCCAATTGCCGGCAGCTCATCTCGATCGCGCACTGGTGGAAATAGGCGCCGAGCACCAATTCGACCGGATGGCGCACATTGTCGAAGGCTCGCATGTAATTGGCGAGCGCCATGTTGCGAAAGCCCGAGGCGGTTTCGGATGCGGCAACCGCTTCATTGATGGCGATATCGTCATCCCCGGCAAGATAGCGCAGGAAGCGGAGCATCTCGCCAATGGCGACGCGCGGCTGGTGCCCGCCCAGATTGACGTCGGCAACCACGATCGCCCCGGCGTTGATGAAGGGATTGCGCGGAATGCCCTGCTCATGCTCCAGCTGCACGATCGAGTTGAAGGCGGTGCCCGATGGCTCACGCCCCACACGGTCCCAAAGCTGGTCACCAACCTTGCCAACCGCCAGGGTCAGCGCGAACACTTTGGATATGGACTGGATGGAAAAGCCCATGTCGGCGAAGATCGCGGTGAGTTCGTCCATCACCTGGGAGAGTGGATGAATGCGGCCCTGCTCGAAGCAACCGATACCCAGCTCAGCGCGATCAAAGCCCTGCCTTTTTACCAGGGAACCGAGCGCAACCTGCCGCTTGCTACGGCTACTACCGCCGGCATGGCGCGCATCAGCGCCGAGCATCAGAAACTTGGCACCCAGGAAACCGTAGACTACGGCCGGATGCAAACTCAGCTAAACCTGCTCGGAGTACCGGCCCTGCAGGAACGTGGATTCAAAGGACAGGGTATACTGATAGCCTTACTGGACGCCGGCTACACCCGCGCCGATCAGTTGATCTACCTCAAGCACCTTTACGACAACAAGCGGGTGCTCGATACCTACGACTTTATATCGCGCGAAACAGACGTTTACGACGACCACAACCACGGCCTCAACTGCCTTTCTACCATTGCGGCCTTCCAGCCCGGCACCATGGTGGGGGCAGCCTACGAGGCAAGTTTTGCCCTCTATCGCACCGAAAACGAATTCAGCGAAACCCCCTACGAAGAAGCAACCTGGATACTGGGAGCCGAGCGGGCCGATAGCCTTGGGGCCGACATCATTTCCTGTTCGCTGGGGTACAGCCAATTCCAGAACCCGGTGTACGACTACTCCTACCAGGACCTCGACGGCAAAACTGCCCTGGTAACCAGGGCCGCCCTGCATGCCGCCCGCAAAGGAATGCTGGTGGTAGTATCGGCCGGAAACGAAGGTGACGACCCGTGGAGGTACATCACCCCCCCGGCCGACGCTGATTCGGTGCTGTCCGTGGGAGCCACATTTACGAACCGGAGCTACGCCCCATTCAGCTCTATAGGCCCTACCTTCGATGGGCGCACCAAGCCGGATGTTGCCGCCGTTGGGGTGGGTACCGTGATCGGAAACCACATAGGTACCGGTAGCGTTTCTACCGGCAACGGTACCTCCTTTGCCTGCCCGCAAATAGCGGGGCTAGCGGCTATTCTGTGGCAGGCCAACCCTTATCTGACCGCCCAGCAGCTTTTGCAGTCCATCCGAAAAGCGGGCCATCTGGCGGCCAACCCAGACAATATGCTGGGCTACGGTGTACCTACCGCCGAACAGGCCGCAACCGTTATCCAGAAAGACTTCCCGGCGCTGGCCCTCGAACCCATCGGCCTTCGTAGCATCGAGCTATTTCCTAACCCCACCGCCGAATCTTTGCAGATCCGGTTTGGCACTTCGCTGCTTGGCCAGCCCGCCGACATCCGCCTGCTGACAACAGGTGGCGCCGTTTTATCACAACGCACGCTCGTAACCGATTCTGTGGTCAGTATTCCGGTAGGAACGCTGCCGGCCGGTTTGTATTTTGTAAAAATCGGGATGGGTAGTTCGGTCAAAGTCCTCAAATTCATCAAGTACTAGAAGTACTAGCCAGTGATTTCCGCTGCATGCGCAGCAGAGACTCCGACGCATTGTACTCCCCTACCCGTTCCATAGGTACCCAACGTACATCTTTTGACTCGCTGTTGCGGACTGTTTCTGCCGCCGGATCGGCTTCCAGCATAAACCGGATATCGTAGTGATCATGGGCGGGAGCTTTGGCGGTGGCCGGTATACGGTGTACGTCTACATCAAAAATGGTAGGTTGTACGGGATGGGCCTGCACTCCTGTTTCTTCCACGGCTTCCTTCATAGCTACCCGCAGTACATCCGGGTCGCCGTCGCAATGCCCCCCCGGCTGAAACCATTGGTCCAGCTTGGCGTGGTGCATGAGCAGTACCTGCTTCTGGTCTGGCGATACAATCCAGGCTGAGGCCGTAACGTGCCCTTCCAGCAGCGTGCGTTCAAAACAGTCAGGGTTTTCTTTCACAAAATGGATGGTCGCTAGCCACATGGCCTCCTCGTGGGCATCGGCGGGCAGGTAGTCGTTCAACAGGGAGAGCAGGGCATGGCGGTGCATGGCAATAGGCTTTTCGAGATTTTAATTCTAAATTTAACCCCAATTTGAACGATTCATCCGAAATTAAAAAACCTCAAGCATGAAAAAGTATTATTTATCCTTTGCGCTTATCGTAGCCATACTGGGCACCACGCTGGCGCAACGCACCCCCCAACCCAGCCCCGCCGCCAAAGTAATGCAAACGGTAGGCGTCTCTGATTTTACGGTAACTTACTCGCGCCCATCGGTAAAAGGTCGTGCTATTTTTGGCGACAGCACCCTGGTGCCCTACGGAAAGATATGGCGGACTGGTGCCAATGCACCTACCCAGCTCGAAGCTTCTACCGACTTTATGTTTGGTGGTAAAAAA
>CATMVR010000675.1 GCA_950075905.1 uncultured Persicitalea sp.
TCAATGTCGAAGAAGGCTCCGAAATGACCGTGGCGCGCGGCGATCGCGGAATGGAGCCAGTCGACGAGCTTGGCATCCACATCGTCTACCTGAAAGGCAATGTGCCGCAGGCCGGGATAGTGGGGGCCGTCGGCTTCAGCCATAGGGTAGGGGCGTTTTTCTTCGGGCGGAAACACTTCAAAATAGAACCCATCGTCATTTTTCATGAAAATAAGTTCGGCGTCGTCGCCCAGATCAATGACCCTCGCCCGTTTGAATCCGAAATGGGTGGCATAGAATGCCTCAAAGCTGGGTAGGTCTTTGACCGTTACGGCTAAATGAAAAAATGTGGCTTTCATAGCAAATTAGAGTTTACTGGTTGGGGTGCTCTGAGAGCATTTCTATTATTTTTTTTGCAAACAGATGCGCGTGGTGCCCCGAACGCCCCGTTACAAGGTCACCGTCTACCACCACGTCTTCATTTGTATAGATCGCCCCATAGGCCCTGGCGTCACCGATCAGGTTGTTGTGGCACACCAAAGGGCGGCCCTTCACCAGTTCGGTAGCCGGGGCCACCAGCCACAGCCCGTGGCAAATGATCCCTTTGAGGATGCTTTTCTCGGCAAAAGCTCTTTTCAGAAACTCGGTAGCAGGTGGTGTTTTCTCGACATCCTCGGTGTAGCGCAGCCGGTCAGACACCATACCCGAAGGCACAATGATAGCATCGTAGCTGCGCAGCTCCTCGTCGGTCATGCCTTCGAAAGACTCCCAGCAATCCATCGGTGCCCGGTATTCATGGCCCAGAAAGGTAATCTTAGGCTGGCCCCAGAGGCGGGTCAGAAAGTGCAGGTCGGCGCCTTCTTCCGGAAATCTGAACTGGTAGTAGAAGATTTCGTTTTCAAAGTAATCAGCTTCAAACAGCACTCCGATTTTTTTTCCTTTTAGTTTCATGATAGCGGTTACGGGTTAGAGATTTGTAATGAGTGCTTTTTTTTCTGGGTTTTCCTTACAGAGTGAGTAGCGCCCTTTTGATAAGTGTCCGGGAAAGATTAAAAAGGGGGCTGCCCAGCGTCAGGGATGGGTTATGCAGCATAAGTCTTTCCTCGCCAAGCTTACGGGTTGCTTCTTCGATTTGTTCTGAGAAGAGTTCTTTACCCAATAGAGCAGCGCTGATGCGACGCAGCGGAATAGGATGAGGCGTACAGCCTGAGAGGACAATCCTGACATCTTCGAGGGTATCGTAGGGACAATGAGCCCATACTGCCACTCCACACACTGCCTGGCCGGAGCGGAGGTAGTCAACTGACTGGTAGCCGCTGCTTTCGGGTGCAGTTTCCGGAATAAAGAAACTACGCACAGTTTCGCCGAGGCTTAATTTGGCCTCCTCATGGTGGAAATAGTCTTCCAGGCTGAGGGTTCTTTCTCCAAGGTGGCGTACTAAGGTCAGCTCGGCATTCAGCGCCATCAGAGCGGCGGCGGTGCCTTGTACCTCCATGTTCTGACCAAGTACCTGGCTCACCATTTTTTGCCGCCGACTCGCCGGATTACACATCGTGCGAAGCGCCATATGCAGGGCGTGGTACCGCTGTATGGCCGGATGAGTAAACAAAGTTCCAAAACTGGTAGAGGCCCCAATCAGCAAACCGCCTTTTTCCACCATCACCGAATCGGGAGTGATGGTAGCAAAAGGGGTTCTATGTGAGGACAGGTACGTGGTCGTCATTTTGTCAATGAAGGTCAGGTAAGGGGTGGCATGCACCACCCATCAGATATGCAGATTTTTGTTAAGTAGCAGGAAATAGCTAAGAAAGTGAACCGTCCGGATGTTGTACCATGCCAGCAAAATGGATGGCAATCCGGCCGTCTTTGAGCACCCAGCTATCCGCAAAGCGCATCTCACTTTTCTGGCCGTCTACTGTCATTGTAATCTGCTCGGTAATCATGAGCGTCTCGGGCTCTTCGGTTTCGGCCCAGAACACAATGTCTGTTTCCAGGCCATCAATGCCCAGAATTCCCTGCATGTGCTCGTTGATCTGATCGCGGCCTTTGTAAATCAGCGGCTTTTTCATGAAACTGCTGATTAGCAGCGCGTCATCGGTATACTGGTCCAGCAGGGCATCTATGTTTTTGTCCAGAATGTGCTGGATATGCTCTTTGTACATTCGGCCAAGCTTGGTATCGGGTACGTTTTTCATGAGTAGTGCAAAAAAAAGTAAGGATTAGGATAGTTGGACTTACAGTTCGGCCGAGCCTTCGTGGTATTTTAGCTCGTCTACGGTATAAAGGGTGATTTGCGGTTTGCCATCCGGGCCTTCCTTTATACCCCAGGTCTGGTAGGCATCCAGTTTGATGCGCTTGCTGTAGGCTTCGGGGGCGTTCCATACGCTGGCTTCCCACTGTACAACCACCTTGGAAATAGCGGTATTGTCGTCCTTGATCTCGGAGTCAACCTGCTTTACGGTATGTACTTCGTCAAAAAAGATGCGGATAACCCGCTGAAACCAGCCTTCAAAGCCGGCGTGTCCGTACACGGTAGCTTCGGGAAATACCATTTCCAGTCCATCGTCAACCAGCATCGGAAGTACCTCTACCATCGGGGCGTGAACGTCTAGTTTTTTGTACCAGTCTTCGGCAAATGTTTGTATTGATTCTTTGGTCAGCATTGCGCTTTGATTTAAGGTTTTTTAAATAACTTTTTTGAATTCTACTTTTGCTCTTCCAGCAGCATGTCGGCCAGCTTTTCGCCGATCATGAAGCAGGCCGCCACAGTGTTGCCACTTGTGACGGTGGGCATCACGGAGGCATCGGCTACCCGAAGCCCCTGTACGCCGTATACCCGCAGTTGTGGGTCTACTACGGCCATGGCATCGTCTTCGGCGCCTATTTTGCAGGTGCCAGCCGGGTGCCACAGGGTAGAGCACTGCGACCGGATGAAGCCATCCAGGTCTGCACCGGTACCCGGCAGTAGCTCATCGCTGCCCAGTTCGCTGAAAGTAGGGGTAGCGGCCAGGTCACGTACCAATTGCACGGCCTTTCTCAGTGTTTCGATATCAGCGTCATCGCTCAGGTACTTTGGGTTAATGAGTGGATTGTCTGCCGGGTCAGCGGATCTAAGTTTCACCTCTCCTTTGCTTTCGGGCTGAACAAGGATCGGAAGAAAGATACAGGCGGGGCCACCCAAATCGGGCAAAATGGGAGCGAGGGGAGCCGGTACGCTGGGGGTAAAATTCAGCTGCAGATCTGGCACGCCCTCTCCC
>CATMVR010000676.1 GCA_950075905.1 uncultured Persicitalea sp.
AAAAAATTTACCTGGACCGCAACCCCACCCCGGTAGCTACCGTGAAGACTCCTGAAAAAGAAGTGGCCGCCCCCGTGCCGGTAAATGAAAAACCCAAGAGGCCTACGTATGAAAACGAGGCACCTCCGGCACCCACCGGCAAAAAAGTGAGCGAGTCGGGCTTAGCCGAAATCATTGATACCGAGGAGAGTTCCAGCAAGTACCTGGCACTGCACCATTCGGCCCCCGTGGGTACACTGGTACAGGTCAAAAACGAATACAACCAGGAAACAATCTGGGTGAAAGTAGTGGGCAGAATTCCTGACACTAGTATAAATGAGGATATTGTTATCAAGCTATCTACCAGAGCCTTTGAGAAACTTTCTCCCAACAGCCGTCGTTTCAGAGCAGAGATAAGCTACATCTCGGCTAACTAATTCGTTATGAAACATTCACCCCAATACAGATCACGCCGCGAGGAAGAACGCGCAGAACTCAAAAAAACAACCGGCTACAAAGTGTGGAGTGTTGCTTTTACGATCATGTACCCCTTCATCGCGGTGTTTACTTTTATTTTTTCCGGCATAGTCATGGTATTTTCCGGAATATCGCAGGCGCTGGCCTATATACTCGGTAAGTTTGTCCGCAAGTAATCCTCCCGTATCGGCATACGTGCTCGAACTGCTGGAACAAAAGTACGAGCAGTACAACCGTCCTGACTTTATTGCCCACGACCCGATCAGCATTCCGCATCGGTATAGCCGGAAGCAGGATATTGAAATCATGGGCTTCTGGGCTTCCATCCTGGCCTGGGGACAGCGCAAAACCATCATTAATAAGTGCCTGGAACTGGACAGGCTGATGGACCACGCACCCTACGATTTTGTACTGAACCACCAGGAAAACGATTTAAAGCGCTTCCTGACTTTCAAACACCGGACGTTCAACGCCACGGATACCCTTTACTTTTTGCATTTCTTTCAGCAGTTTTACCGGCAGCACGAGTCGCTGGAAGAGGCTTTTCTCGTGGAAAATCAGGCGCAGCAACCCACCGTAGGGCCGAGCCTGGTGGCCTTTCACGACCGGTTTTGCGGCCTGGAAGACTTCCCGCCCCGCACGGGCAAGCATATCGCTACCCCGCTGCGCAAATCTTCCTGTAAGCGGCTTAATATGTTCTTACGCTGGATGGTGCGACAGGATGACCGCGGCGTGGACTTCGGCCTCTGGACCCGTATCCGGCCCGATCAACTCGTAGCCCCCTGCGATGTGCACGTAGACCGCGTGGCGCGGCACCTGGGCCTGATTCATCGCCCCAAAACCAACTGGCAAACCGCCGTAGAGCTCACCGATTCGCTGCGGGAGCTAGACCCGAATGATCCGGTTAAGTACGATTTTGCGCTCTTTGGGTTGGGGATTGAGGGGTTTGTTTGAAGGGGGGGGTAAATGCGATCAAGTTAGTTTTTTTCTGAGTACGACAAAATTTTACTTTGCTCCTTTCAGCCACTCTTCCATTGTATCGTCCGACCATTTGTTACTTTTCCATAGTTTATCCATCTCGTCCGAAGCTTTGTCGGCAAAATGATTGGCCAACAAACGTCTGACTTCCAGCAATTCCTCCTCCGAAAGCTCCATGCTGTACAGCCTGAGAAGTTCTAACTGTAAGTTTGTAAGTGGTTTATCCAGAATAGTCATACATCATTTGATTTTTCAAGGGAAACAGCTTAGAGATACTCTTCGATAACGTACCTAAGAATTCTTTCTGTGCAAATGCCTTTTCTTTACCAGATTTTGATTCCCAAGTTAGCGATTTATCTGAAATTTCGGACATTATACCTAGTTTGCAGCACGTTAAACCTACATTTTCACAAAGCCCAAAACCTCCATGAAAAAACAACTACTCTTCCTCGGCCTACTACTTACTTCCGTCTCCTACGCCCAAATCAGTAGCACCGAGAAAAAAATCGCTGAAAAAGTAAAGACCGATATGCCCAAAACCATCGACTTGCTCAAAGAGGTGGTCAATATTAACAGCGGTACGCTCAACCAAGCCGGAGTACGGCAAGTGGGGGAGGTATTTAAGCGGGAGTTTGAGGCCATGGGCTTCACCACCGAGTGGGTAGCACTGCCCGACTCGCTCAACCGCGCCGGGCACTTTGTAGCTACGCGGAAGGGTACTCAGGGGAAGAAGCTCTTTTTGATCGGCCACCTCGATACGGTTTTTGAAAAATCCATGCCTTTTACGCCGTTTACGATGATTAACGACAGCACCGCCACCGGGCAGGGTGCCAATGACATGAAGGGCGGCGACGTGATGATTGTGGCGGCGCTCAAAGCCCTGCACGCGCAGGGATTGCTGGATAACACGTCGATTACGGTGTACTTCACAGGCGACGAGGAAAGTTCAGGAAAACCTACCTCCGTGAGCCGGAAGGACTTTATAGACCGGGCCAAAGCTGCCGATATTGCCCTGGCCTACGAAACCGCCCAGAGTTTCAATATAGCCGCTACCGCCCGCCGGGGGGCCAGCGGCTGGCAGTTGACTACCCACGGGATTACCGGGCATTCGTCGGGGGTATTTGGGAAAAATGTTGGCTATGGTTCCATCTACGAGGCGGCTCGTATCCTGAATGAGTTTCGCGAAACCCTGAGCCAGGAAAAGTACCTCACCTTCAACCCGGGGGTGATGGTGGGTGGTACCGAAGTGAACTACGACCCCACCCAGGCCAGGGGCGAGAGTGTGGGCAAAACGAATATTGTGGCGCAGAAAACCTTTGTAACGGGCGATTTACGCTTTCTGAGCGAAGCCCAGAAAGAGGCCGCCCGGATTAAAATGCGCGAGATCGTGGCAAAAAATTTGCCGGGTACTACCGCCGAGATTGAGTTTAGCGATGGGATTCCGGCTATGGAGCCCAAGGATGGCAACGCCCAACTGCTGAGTGTCCTGAACAAAGTCAGTGTGGACATGGGTCTGGGGCCCGTCAAGGCCGGCGATCCGGGCTCACGTGGCGCGGGAGATATATCGTATATCGCTGAATATGTAGATTGTCTCGACGGATTGGGAGCTTCGGGCCGCGGTGCGCACGCTCCCGGCGAAACCATCAACCTAAAAGAGTACCCCGCCCTGACGCAGCGTTCGGCCCTGCTAATTTACCGGCTAACGCGGTAGGGAGGAAACATGAGTCATCCCGAACTTTGTGCGAAGTAAACCCAAAGGGCGAGGGAAATAGCGGCTCTCAACCTGTAAAT
>CATMVR010000677.1 GCA_950075905.1 uncultured Persicitalea sp.
TGCCCTTGGCAAAAAGCTTTTCTACGACCCGCAGCTTTCGGCCAACAACGCCCGCAGCTGCGCCAGCTGCCATCAACCCGAGCTTGCCTTTACCGACGGCCTCGTCAAAAGCGCCAGCCTGAATGGAAAACCCCTGAACCGCAACGTACCTACCCTTTTCTACGCGGCTCTGCAGCAGCGCCATTTTTACGATCAGCGTTCGGTGAGCCTGGAAGATCAAACGCAGGATGTGATCCAAAACCGCGACGAAATGCACGGATCGCTACCACTGGCCTGCGCCATACTGATGAAAGACAGCGCCTACCTGGCTCAGTTTCAGAAAGCTTTCCCTGATCTTACCGAAGTTCAGCCCCGCCACGTGATGAATGCCCTGGCCAGCTACGAGCGTACCCTGATGCCCTTCGACAGCCGGTTTGACGCCTACATGCGGGGGGAGAAAACCCTGCTCGGCGACGCCGAAAAGCGGGGCTTCAACCTGTTTATGGGCAAGGCCAAGTGCGGTATCTGCCACTTCATGCCCATTTTTAACGGTACGGTACCGCCGCAGTTTACCAGGAGCGAATCGGAGGTCATAGGAGTAATGACCGGCCCCTTATCTGGTACCCTGGACCCCGATGCGGGCAAAGGAGCCAACTACCCAACCCTGCCCGACCTGACGCACGCTTTCAAGGTACCCACCGTGCGCAATGTGGCCCTTACGGCTCCCTACATGCACAACGGCGCCTACCGAACGCTGGAAGAGGTAGTGGCCTTTTACAACCACGGCGGAGCCGCCGGATTGGGTCTGAGCCTACCAAATCAGACCCTGCCCGCCGACCCGCTGCATCTCAACTCCCGCGAGCAGGCCGACCTGGTTTCTTTCCTGAAAGCCCTGACCGACCGGCAGCTGCTGCCACTCAAAACTGGCCAACTCACTTCGAAGTAGGTAACCTGTATCCGAAACCCGTGCCACGGTTCAAAACCGTGGTACGGGTACGTGTTTCAAAACCGTGGCACGGGTACTTTTATTTTCTATCTTTGGCCGTTGTCCATACTAACCTTTTTCCGATGAAAGCACTTCTGCTGGTATTCGCGCTTGTGGGCTATGCTGCCCTGGGCCAACCTATCTACAAATCTTCCGAAGTAGAAAAACCGGCCGACCCGTCGGGAAGCGCCGTGGCCCTCAATCAATTCATTGCCGCCAACCTGCAAATTCCCATAAAATCGGCAGCTAAGGGGCTCAACGGGGGCGTTTCGGTCAAGGGCATCATAGAGCCCGACGGCAGCATGAGCAGCCTAACGGTAGTCCGCTCGCTCGATAGCCTGACCGACCGCGAGGCCCTGCGTATTCTGGGTCTGTACCGTGCCTGGCAACCGGCTATGCTGAATGGGAAAGCCGTACGGCAGGAAGCCACCTACCCGGTGTTTTTCCGCACGGCCCGCCTGCCCAACTTTGACTTTGCCACCAACACTATAGTCGAATACTTCGACAAAGACCACCGCCCTACCGCCGACCCGGCGGCCTACGAGTACCGCAGCGTGATTCCCGTAGACGAGCGCGGCTCCGTGCGCGCCGAGGTGACCTACGAGCGCAACCGGAAGGGTATCTGGAAAACGGTGACCACCATTCCCTACCAGAAAACTGAGGAGTGGGTGTGGCTTGCTACCGACACGGGCCCCGACTCGGTGCGGGCGTTCGGGATGTCGGCCCGGGAGCAGGACTTAAACAGCAGCTCAGAAACCGTGACCGTACAGGCAGATGGCAAGCTGCTGTCGATGGTAGCGGCCATAGGTACCGGTAAAATGCCATACAGTAGCAAGCACTACTACAAAAGCGGGATGCTAAGGGAAGAAATGAAGATGGTAGATAGTACCCGGTTTTTGACCAGCTGGCACGACAACGGACAACTGCACAGCCTTACGGAGGTAAATGAGAAGAAGGGAACGGCTATCCGCGAAGTGTACGACCGCTCCGGAAATCGGCTGGTGGAAGCAGGAAACGGCTGGGCGGTACTTACGGGTACTCCCATCTACTACAAAAATGTGTACGAGCAGGGGCAGGTAACGAACGCCTGCAAAACGGGGCGCTGGACGGGGAAATTTGCCGATAGCACTCTTCTGTACGAGGAGTGGTACGAGGCGGGAGTTCTGAAAAAAGGGATTGCTCACATAAATGGCCAGCCGGTGGCATACCAGAACGAGTTCATGACCGATGCCCAGTTTCCCGGCCCGGACGGCAAAATGGATATGTACCGGTTCCTGGGGCAGAATATCCGCTACCCCATTGAGGCGGCCCGTAATAACGTCACCGGCCGGGTGCTCATCACTCTTCTGGTGCATGAGGATGGTCACAGCAGCGATTACCAAATAGCCCACAGTGCCGACAAAAGACTGGACGCCGAGGCGCTCCGGGTAGTGAAGCTAATGAACGGCAAATGGCAGCCCGCCCAGTTCAAGGGCCGGCCCGTGCAAAGCCGGTTTAGCCTGCCCATTGGATTCAACGTGGAAAGCTCCGGGATGAATGTTCGTACCTTTGGCGTGCCACGGTGAAAGCGCCCCAAGGATGGCTGAATTTGAGTGAAAAAATAATTTCTATTTATAAAATAGTTGTACTATTTTTAAACCATACTTTAAAAATAGTACAATGTTTTACCAAAGAGCCATTTTCCCATCCCTGGTAGCCCACCTCCCCAAAAAGCAAATCACCGTCCTGACGAGCATGCGGCGTACGGGAAAAACGACGTTGGTGAAAGCGCTGATGGACCAGTCGTCTATTGCCCAGAAAGTCTATTTCGATCTGGAACGGATTGACAACCGGGAGTTCTTTGCCGAAAAAAACTACGAGAATATTGTGTACGCGCTGGCTCAACGTGGTTTCAATCTTGACCAGCCCCTGCTGATTGTCATTGATGAAATACAAATGGCTCCCAATCTGCCCAGCGTCGTTAAATACTTGTACGATACCTACGGGTTCAAATTCATTCTTACGGGGTCAAGCGCCTATTATCTGAGAAATAATTTCAATGAATCGCTGGCTGGCCGGAAAAAATTATTTGAGATATACCCACTCAGTTTTGGTGAGGTACTTACGTTCAACAATGTGCCCTATGCTCCTTTGGCAGACTGGCAGCAGCTACGCTACGTAGAAGCAGAGTATCACCGCTTGAAGAACCATTACGAATCCTACATACGATTCGGAGGGTTTCCAGAAGTAGTGCTGGCCGAAAGCCAAGAAGACAA
>CATMVR010000678.1 GCA_950075905.1 uncultured Persicitalea sp.
ACTCCCACCTTTGTGTCGGGCCACCTGGCCTACGCCGAAGGACGGTTTGACGAGTCAACCAAGGGACATCGCCTGCTTTTTTCGCGCTGATTTCCGTTCCGGTGCTCCCGGCGACTACTTCTTTCTCCCCTTTTCAGGATGAACCGAAAATCGGTTCATCCTTTTTATTGGGCAGTTCGTCCCCTCAAACTGCCTATTTAATCTTTTTCTTTTGCGCGATGCAACGTTTTTGACGAATTTCACATCTAATTAGACAAGAGCGAAAATGCCGGGATAAAAGGTAAAGGCGTAGCACAATCCCCCCCAGTTTTGACCTTTTCAGGGTACCGTTTGTTAAATTTTCATAAATTTTTACAAAAACAAGGTACTATGTATTGCAAGATACCTTAGAAAATATATATATTTGTATTGTCAATCCATAACAACCCCAAAACTTACCTTCAACGATAAAGAGATATAGCCATGAAAGCCTTAAAAGTAGTCCTTGTATTGATGTTGTTTAGTTTGCAGGTAGGAGCCACCGGCTACTCGCACAATATGCTGATGGCCCAAAAGGTACTCAAAACCAAGAAGGTTGCTCAGAAAACAACGGCGAAGCCCGCGGTATTGAAGCTTAACTGCCAGACTACCGTAGTAAAGCCCACCACCAGCCCCGTAAGTGAGTCGGAGCAGGACGAAACCAGCCTCATGCCCGAGAGCACGGCTGCTTCTTTCTCGCAGTACATTGCCCGCTGGATCGTCCGGATCGTGGGCATTGACGGCCAGGTGCTGGAAGAAAAATTCGTTTCTCTGTTCTCAGCCGAAGAGGAGGTAGAAAAAGACCTGCCCACCAACGCGCAGTTTCTGAGCGTGACAGACAACATTGTATCGTACATCACGGCTACCATGCGGGTATTTTTATAAAGAAAAAAAGTTTTTGGGATATAGCCATGAACGTTGAAAAAAACAGGCATGACCCGCGGGTCATGCCTGTTTTTTTGTGGCAATGATAAATGCCTCACTGCCCGCCCGGGGCGCAATGGAGTTGTAGCAGGGTTCAAGGGTGAGTACTTCCAGCTCGGTTTCAAATAGCGCGCGGTATGCTGCCCGGCTGCCGCCGAAAGGAGGACCACCCACAAACTCCCGGTCAAAGAGTACCCCCACCAGTTTTCCTTCCTCTTTCAAGAGCTTTTGCATATGCCTTATGTAGTCGGGGCGCAGCGAAGGATCGAGCGCGCAGAAAAACGTCTGCTCCACGATGAGGTCATACAGCTCGTGGTGCGCGAAAAAATCCTGGCAAAGTAAGCGCAGACCTTTGTTCAGGTAGTCGGCGTACTGCTGCCGGAGGCGCTCAATAACCACCGCCGAAATATCCACCACAGTCACGTCCGTAAAGCCCTGCTGTATGAGGTACTCCGCCTCGTAGCTATTGCCCCCACCGGGAATCAGGATTTTCAAAGATTTATCTTCCAATTGATCGAAATACGCTTTCAACGGCGGCGATACCTCGCCCAGGTCCCAGCCGGTTTGCTGCTGTTGGTAGCGGGTATCCCAGAAGTGTTGGTCTGTCGAAATTTTCATAGGTGCTAATTGACTACGTGATGAAGTACAAACCCCAGAATGGGTTTCCTTTGTTCTTTTTTGACCCGGTTTTTCTACAAATTTTCATCCTGTCATTCTTCTTTGGCTATGGAATAGTAATTGAGATTACCGGCAGTCTAACGCTAAACCAATACCTGCGATGAAAAAAGACTCCATCTCCTGCGTTGAGGCCTGCCTCAACTGCTATACCGCCTGCCTCGACTGTGCGAACGAAAATATCAAAATGGCCAGCGAAGAAATGCTGGACTGTATTCAGCTATGCCTGGATTGCGCCGAAATATGCAACCTCTGCGCCCGCTTCTGCGCCACGGACTCGATGCACTCGAAGCGAATCTGCGAGATATGCGCCGATATTTGCCGGAGCTGCGCCGATGAATGCGAAAAGCACGCCCATGAGCACTGTCTGCAGTGCGCCGAAGCCTGCCGCACCTGCCAGGCCGAGTGCGAAGCTATGGCCTAAGAAATAATATTGAAAATCCCCCTTACTTCCGCTCCTTAAACCGCCAGGCCGAAAACCCTACGTACATGAACGTGGCGCGGGTGGCGTCCGGATCTTTGCGGTTGAGCAGGCCATTGAGGTTACTGAACCCTACGTGAAAAGGCCCGAAGCGCGCCAGCGCGCCCATCGAAACGCGCTTATTACCTTCGATGAACGTCAGGGGTAGCGCAAAGTCCGAATCTTCATTTTCAAAGCGGGGCGTAATGGTCAGCAAATCGGGCTGGGTCAGGTCCAGCGCACTTTGCGGGGCATCGCCGTAGCGGCGGGTTTGGGCTACGTTGATAAAGAAGGATTTGAGCAGTTGCAGGTCAGCTTCCAGGTGCAGGGCCGTTGGCAAGCGCGCCTCCTGCATCAATGTGGAGGTAGTCTGGGCCGGAAACACGCTCATAAAGCCATCCACCCCCTGATTACCAATCGTTTCCAGCGCGGCTTGCCGCAACACAGTACGATTTTGGCTGCCGCTGATTACCCGGCTGTCGTCTCCCTCGTAGCGGATAGCGCCCAGGTCGGTTACCGAGGCCGACAAACGGAGCACGTAGCCAGGGCGGGCGTCGTCATCGTCCTGCAGCCGGTTCCAGGTGGAGCCCAGCTCGTAGGTCGCGCCCAGGTCGTAGCCCCAGCCCCCGCCGTACTTATTGGTGTCAAACAAATCCCCGATAGCGAGCGCCTGATTTGGGTAGCTGTACCCCGCCTCGTACGAAAAATTGGTAAGCAGCAGCTCTTTCTCGTCTTCCTGCGCGCCGTCAAAAGGCCGGATATCGTAGCGGCCGGCAGTGCCTTGCAGGTACCCCACCCGCGCTCCGAACATTCGTTTCACGGTACCCCCTATTTTCAGCTTGTGCGAACGCAGATTGATCAATTGCAGGCCATACGACAAGCTCGCTTCCGTAAAACTCTGCTGACTCAGGTTGAAATCGCCCCAGGTACCCGACGCTACCGGTGTGGCGGGGGTGTCCAGTCGCCGGTAGTACATCGTTCGGAGGGCAGACGGGATATTGTCTCCCTGTACAAAACCCCGCGACCGCAGTTGAATGGCGAAGCCGTGGCTTTTGCCCACCGAAAACAGCAGCGAAGGCCAGCGTACCTCACTGGCTACATACAGCGGGTTGCCCGCTGTCACTGAGCCCATCGTGCGCGA
>CATMVR010000679.1 GCA_950075905.1 uncultured Persicitalea sp.
TTTTCACAGGTTCCTCACGCACGGGTTCAGGTTGGGCCTGCTACAAGGGCGTCCCCCTTTGCGCACGCACCCCTGCCCCCGGCGTAGCCCGCCCCTCCAGGGCCCCCTCCTGTCGGGTGCGGGGGCCCTGGGCCTGGAGCGCGGCCGCGAGGGCTGGGGCGTCCTCGGCGGCGATTCGAACCCGTCGCAGGGTCTCCTGGGCGGCGGTGCCCGGACCCAGAAGCAGGAGGGCGAGGATGAGCGGAGGTACCTTCACCATCACCAACGGTGGTATCTTCGGCTCCATGCTGTCTACGCCTATTATCAATGCGCCGCAATCGGCTATTCTGGGTATGCACAACATTGTGGAGCGGCCCGTGGTAGTGAATGGCGAAATCGTGGTGCGCCCCATCATGTACGTAGCGCTTTCATACGATCACCGTACGATTGATGGCAAGGACTCAGTGAGTTTCCTGGTACGGGTAAAGCAACTACTGGAAGATCCGGCCCGCCTGCTGCTCGAATTATAAGGTATAGGTACCCCTTTGGTCCTACTAGTGAAATATATTGGGAGTCTGGCTTATAAGGTCAGACTCCTTGTTTTTGGCACTGTATTTGCACATTTTTACCAAATACTACTACCACATGGTTCGAGCACTTCTTGTAAAAAGCCTGTTGCTGTTGCTCCTTTGGGGTTGTTCCAAAAAGCAATCGAATGACACTTCTCCCGTTCGGCCGGAGGAAGGCTGTATCTTGGTTTCTGAAAGTCTGAATGGTTCTCCCTACCGTACTTATGAGTATAATACCAGTAATCAGCTCTACCGGATTATTCAGTATGAAACTTCCGCTTCCAACCGGGTGCAGAAGCGTTACACTTTTGAGTATGATCAGACTGGCCGGGTACGGGTACTACGAGAAACCAACCTACTGCCTCCCTACGTAAACTATCAGTATAGCCTGCACTACAACGGAACCAATCTGGTGGATACCATCAGGCAGTACCGCGTAACGAATACGGGCCCGGTGTTGTTGCAAACCTATGCTTTGGCGTACGACGAAAACAAAAGACTGAGCCGCTACGCCTGGCCCGGTAGCTACTGGCGCTACGAGTACGATGAGGCTGGGAATGTTCGGAAATGGTTTGCTAAAATTGACAATCTGCATAGTCAGGAGGTACTTTTGGCCGAGTATGGCAACTACGACAAAAGTAGTAATGTATACATAAACGTACCTTCGGCCCAGTTGGTCAACCTGGTGGAAGGGGGAGGAGTAAGCCCGCATAATCCCGGGAGTTTCAGGTTTTATGAAAGTACCCCTGAGCCCGTACAGACCGGGATCATCACCTACCTCTACAACGATAAAAATCTGCCTTCGGAGGCGAGCGTTTCGGTGTTTTCTGCCGGTGGGGCTTCATCTACCCGCGTATATAAATTTGAGTATGAATGCTTATGATTTTTAATGAATCGTGGGTTGATCCTGCTTGTTTTCAAGCAGGATTTTTATTTTTGTCAAAAACTCCTCCGATTATTTTATGAAAAAAAATTTCTTCTCAATTATAATAGTTAGCTGCTTTCTGGCCCATCCTTCTTTGGCGCAGAGCGAATTTGCGGCTGATTCGGTATTTATAAAGAAAATATTTGATAAATCACTGTCAGAAGGCAAAGCCTACGAGTGGCTCCGGGTGCTGACCACGGAGATTGGGGGGCGGTTGAGTGGCTCTCATGGGGCTGCCAAAGCCGTAGCCTACACCCAGTCGGTGATGGAAAAAGAGGCTTTTGACCGGGTGTTTCTACAACCGGTAAATGTGCCCCACTGGGTTCGGGGAAAAGCGGAGAACGCTTACATTGAAACGAAGGGAAAGCAGGTGAAGGTACCCATTGCGGCCCTGGGAGGATCGGTGGCTACGCCTGCCAAAGGAGTAAAAGCCCCGGTGATTGAGGTGCAGAGCTTTCTGGAGCTACGGGCGCTGGGCAAGGAAAAAGTGCAGGGGAAAATTGTTTTTTTCAACCGCCCTATGGACCCTACCCAACTCAGTACCTTCGATGCGTACCGTGGGGCCGTGGATCAGCGGGGCAATGGTGCCACCGAAGCGGCCAAACTTGGCGCCGTAGGGGCCATTGTTCGCTCTATGACCACCCGCTTAGACGATTTTCCGCATACTGGCGGTATGCGCTACGGGGTTGGAGTGCCGCTAATACCTACGGCGGCCATTAGCACCAACGGCGCGGAGCTATTGAGTAAAAGCCTGAAAGAAAATCCAGAGACGAAGTTTTTCTTTGAACAACACTGCGAAACCCTGCCGGATGCTCCTTCGCACAATGTAATTGGCGAGCTAAAAGGTACCACCCAGTCCGCCCAAATTGTGGTAGCAGGTGGTCACCTCGACTCCTGGGATCTGGCCCAGGGAGCCCACGACGACGGCAGTGGCTGCGTGCAGGCTATTGAGGCACTGCGGCTGCTCAAAGGCCTGGGGTATACTCCCAAACGTACCCTTCGGGCGGTTATGTTCATGAACGAAGAAAACGGCTTGCGCGGAGGCGTTGCCTACGCAGATTCGGCCCGTACCAAAAAGGAAATCCATTTGGCGGCCATTGAGTCAGACCGGGGTGGTTTTACGCCCCTGGGCTTTGGGGTGGTGGGAGATGCGGCCAAAAAAGCCCGGATCGTATCCTGGCAACCCCTGTTTGCCCCGTACGGCCTGCACGCCATTGGGCCGGGTGGGGGAGGAGCAGACATTGGTCCGCTGGCGCAGCAGGGCACAACGCTGCTGGGGCTGATTCCTGACTCACAGCGGTACTTTGACTACCACCATGCGGCCTCCGACACCTTCGATGCCGTCAGCAAACGTGAGCTGCAAATGGGTGCCGCCGCCATGGCCGCCATGTTGTATTTGATTGACAAGTACGGATTGGATTGATTTTAGGGACTGAGAGGCCATGAACTGACCTGTCAGTATTTTCAGGATTCCAGGGGAGTGTAAGAAAATCCTTTTGCTTTTAATTCTGCGAGTACGTCCTGGATAGCTTTGGTTTTTACCGTTGGAGCTACTGTTTCTGATTCGGGACTTTTAATCCAGAAACATACCTTCACAAACAGGGTAGACCCTTTGGTTTCCTCGATGTTTACCATAGGTTCGTGTCCCTTCTCTTTCAGGATTCCGTTGGTATGGATCAGCGTTTTTCGGATCAGTAGTAGTGCTTCTTCGTAATCTTCCCGATTGTCAAGTTTGACTGTGA
>CATMVR010000680.1 GCA_950075905.1 uncultured Persicitalea sp.
CACCTGCAACAGCACAATGCCTATCGCTACCACAAAAAGCGCCGCCAAAAAAAGGGTATATTGATGCAACACCGAAGCCGGGTAAAACAAAAAAGCCCCCAGAGCGGCCACCGCAAAGCCCAGCACCATACCCTGCTTGTAACCTACCCTTTCCACGATTTTTCCCGCGGGTACCGACATCAGGCCGTAGGTGAGGAAAAAGTAAAACTGCACCAGTGACGACTCGGTATAGCTGAGCGTGAATCCTTTCTTGAAAAAGGGCACCAGGGTATCGTTCAGACAGGTAATGAACCCCATCATAAAGTACAGAACGGCCAGCGATACCAGCGCCGGGGTATAGTTCTGCGGTCCGCTATCCGGCGGGTGAGTTTCCGTAATGGTAGAGGTAGTTATCTGGGCCATGCTACTAGACGTTCAAAACTTCATTTGCTTGTTTTTCGGCAATAGCCTCTAACGTTTTCCAACACTGATAAAGACCCCTGGGCACGTGGAAGCACCCTTTCCATTTTCCTCCTTTCAGCGGTAGTAGCACTTCTCCCTGCCGGTTCAGGTAGCCGTACCATTCGCCAAACTCGGGATCTGCGAAGTGGTCCCAGGTGTAGGTGTGTACTTTCTCAAACCAAGTTCGGCAGCGTTCGTCGCCAGTATGCTGGTAGCCTTTGAGCATAGTAATGAGCGTTTCCATGTGCACCCACCAGAGTTTCTGGTCCCATTCCAGCTGCTGCGGGGGATTCCCTTTGACATCCAGAAAGTAGAAGATACCGCCATGGGTTTTGTCCCAGCCGTAGTCGAGTAGTTGCAGGGAAATATCAACGGCTTTTCGGATCAGGGCGTGGTCTCCTTTCCGCGCAGCCAGATCCATGATAAACCACATGGCTTCCAGGCCGTGGCCCGGATTGACCAGCCGGCCTTCGAAGGAGTCCGAGAACGTTCCATCCGGCTTGATGTGCTCCAGTATCACACCCAGCTCAGGGCGGTAAAACTCTTCCATTACCGCATGAATCCCTTTTTCGATGCAGGTTTCTACCAGGTCGGAGTCCAGAAGCGGCTCCATCTCCAGTACTAGATTGCAGATAATCATGGGCAGGGCGAAGCTTTTCAACGGCCGACTGCCCGGAAACTGTTTGTTATAGACACCCTTGGGGTTGTCCTGTCGGCGCAGGATGGCGTGAAAGGTATCTACGGCTATCTTGCCATATTCTTCCCGCCCGGTGGCCTGGTACAGTTGCCCAAAGGCCATAGCGGCAAAGCAGTCGGAGAAAATATTATGGGGCTGCGTAAGCGGGGTACCTTCCCGGCTTAGGGAAAAGTACCAGTGGCCCTGCGCGTCGCGGCCGTGCTTTTTGAGAAACTCCGCCCCCTGCACCGCAAAATCGAGCCATTCCTGCTTTTTCTCTACCTTGTTGTAGAGCATGGAAAAGCACCAGACCTGCCGGCACTGCAGCCAGACGAACTTATCGGTATCGAAGACGTTGCCCGCCCGGTCCAGGCAGGTAAAATATCCCCCAAATTCAACATCCGGGGAGTTGGATAGCCAGAAGGGTACTACATTATCGAGGAGCTGGCTTTTATACTGGTTTAGATAATCGTTGAGCTGCATGAATGGGTTTAGGAATAGTTCTTGGTTCAATAGGATGCCGGTGGCGTGCTACCTGGGAAACATGACTTTAAGGGTAGAGGGCATTTCCCTGGCAATGGATGAGTTTTTGGTTAATTCCCAAAAACTCTGGTTCCGGACGGTCTGCACCTGAGTAGCCACAATCCAGCTTTGCGTCCAGCCGGTGAGGGTGCCCCACGCCCCCCAGCCCACGTCGGCATTGGAAGCCCAGTACTCCCACTTGTCGTAATCAAAAGCCCGAAACCAGGCTCCGTCCAGATCGTTGTGCCGGGGGCTTTGGACCTGAATCCGGGTCAGAAAGTCGGATAGTTTCCGGACCGCCGTAAGGTACTGAGGATTGCCCGTGGCGTGGGCCGCTTCGTTGAGGCTAAAAAAAGCGAAGTTGCTGGTATACAGCATATCGGCAATCGGATCTCCGTTCTTGAAAATCAACGGGGCTTCGTGCAGGCCATACTCTTTGTTTGATTTTGTGCGGCCGTACTTTCCTTTTCCTTCTCCTCCCAGCTCTTCCCGGATAGCACCGCTTTCTACCTGATTTTCCAGAATCTTCTGCACAATCGTATCCAGCCATTGCCGGTGCAAGGGGGTATCCTCGATCCGCACCAGCCAGGCCAGGGGCAGCACCATGCGAGCCCGCTCCTGCTGGATGCCGTTTGTCCATTTCCACTCGTCCGGGTAGCCTTCCATGGTAATCCGGATAGCCTCTTTGGCTTTGGTCAGCAGGGGTTCGTAGCCGGTTTTGTCATAGAGCCACAGGTAGCACGCCCACATCCAGGACTCAAAATGGGGCGCGGGGTTGATCAGGTCGCGGTTCTGAAAGTGTTGCCAGCCCAGTTTCTGAAGATCTTTGTCTTCCAGCCGGCTAGCCCGGAATCCCTGCTTGCCCGTAGTCCGGAAGTTAGCCAGAATAGCCTCGGCCATTTCCTGATTCCACTCGTCCGTATTCAGATAGGCCGAGGCGCCCAAAATACCCAGAATCGCCCGGGCGTTGTCGTCGCCGTAGTATACATACGGGTGCGTCACCGACCAGCCAATCAGCCCGTAGCTGGGGCTGTCTTTTCGGGCCCGCTCCCCGGCTCTCAGGTTGGAATTCTGAAAAATATAATTGATCAGATTCTCCGCCTTTTTTTTGTATTCATTGTTATTCAGCAGGCTCCCGGCGGCGGCCAGCGCGTAGGCTCCTTCGCCCTGCACATCGGCCCGCATCCAGTAGCGGTACTGCTGAGAACCATCGTGGTAGATATTGGAAGCGTGCCCTTCCAGCAGGCCCATGGTGCCATCGCCATTGGGCAGGCGCTGATCCACCGGCGGACCAAAGGGCTTTGTGCCATCGCCCTGGTATTTGAGCAGGGTGTCATTCCAGGTGGGATGTACATAAAACCGGCCATTGGCAAACCACTCCACTCCTTTTCTGACGCTGAGGGTTTTGGCATTGGCGGGCAGAGGTTGGTTTCGACCGTACATTGGCTGCACATCCGAGGGCCAGTCAGAAAATGTAACATTGTCCTTTCCGGTAGCCCAGCCCACAATATATGATATCACGGCCTTCCAGGCATCGTCGGGGCCGTAGCGGCCCG
>CATMVR010000681.1 GCA_950075905.1 uncultured Persicitalea sp.
TTTTCTTTTCCCATTTTGTTCTTTTGGTTGTCAATTTACTAAATCCTAAATTGACACACTTTATTGAACACTCTCTTCCATGGCAAACAATTCCAACTCAATTCTGACATCAGCCAACACATCATTGAGGTCCACAGATTTGAGTTCATCCTCTCTACCCAGAGTAGCATAGTTGAGAATATCGCCCAGAGCTACGTTCATCCGTTGGGCGGTAGCTATCACTTTGCCTAGTAATTCCCGATTCGTTTCAGATATAGAGTCGGCACAGTCCCTTTCAAGTATCTGCGTAAAAATCAGTATCTTCCGGATGGGCTCCCGCAAGTCGTGATGTGATACGAAAGAAAATTGCTCCAGCTCTGCATTAAGCTGCTTAAGGTGAGTGTTTACTTCATTAAGCTCGCGAGTACGTTCCATTACGTATTTTTCCAGCACATGGTTGGTCATCTTATGCTCCTGAATATCAGTAGTAGTGCCATACCATTTCTGAATCACACCGCGGGCGTCTTTCATAGGCATCCCCCTGGCCAGAAACCATTTGTACGTACCATCCACACATTTAAGTCTGTATTCTGTTTCGTAAGGAATGCCTGACTGAATAGCTCTCAACCAGCGTTGACTGGCCCTTTTAACATCATCAGGATGAACATAGCGCAGCCAACCCGCACCTTTTATTTCCTCGGCTTTCATCCCGGTATACTCCATCCATACTTTATTGAAGAAATAGGGCACCCCTTCAGGATCAGTGGCCCAAACAAGCTGAGGCATGGTATCGGTCACAAACCGCAGCTCTTCGTTCAGGATTTGTAATTCTTCGTTCTTCGCCTTGACTAGCTTTTCAGTTTCTTTCTTTTCGGTCATATCAATGGCAACACCCGTCAGGCTTTTGGGCCTCCCCTCCTCATACTGTACCTGACCACGGGCATTGATCCATAACTCTTTACCGGTATGGTGCTTGATCCGGTATTCGGCTTCGTAATCATTTCCTGTTTCAAAAGCCTGTCTGATGCGATCGTTTACCATCTCCTGATCTTCTTCATGTATCAAAGACAGAAGATCTTCGGGAGCTACACCTGCCCTGATTGCATTTTGATCCTGATTGAACATCTGCGCCAAAGCATCATTGCCCGTAACCCGGTTTTGATCAAGATCCCAATGCCAGGTAGTCACCTTACCTGCTTTTAAAGCGGTTGTGAGCTGTACCTGCATTTTATCACGCTCAAGCTGAAGTTCGGCTTGCCCTTGGAGTATCAACCTCTGTTCGATTTCATGCATTACCATTTGACCGAACAGGGTCAGCAACCTTTTTTGATCATCCGAAAAGTCCCGGGGCACCGTATCTACGATGCAGGCAGTACCAAGCGGATGTCCTTCGGCAGTAACCAAAGGAGTTCCGGCATAGAAGCGAATCCCCCCTTCGGGCGCCACATATGGATTTTCTTTCAAGACACTGACTTCGCGGGCATCCGGCACAATGAGCACGTCATTCTGAAGTATGGTATAAGAGCATAGACTATCCTTACGCTCAACCCGATCCCTGCCAAATCCCCCTACCTGAGACTTATAGAATACCGTTTCCTTGTCAACCAACGACACAAATGCCAAAGGCGCATTGAATACCATCCCCATCATTTCAGTAATCGTATCAAAGGCTTTCTCCGAAGGTGAATATAAAATATTGAATCTGTCGAGTGCTTCCAACCGATCAGAATCATTTGCCGGAATAAGGCCTTTTTGAAAAACATCTGCCATGGTATCCTTCTTGAGTTATTTTATCGGTAAGAATTAAAAAAAACAATTCTTATAATGATACAATAAAGTACCACTTACGAATCAATATCGACCTTTGCATACGAATATTATGCCAGCCCAGTAACTTTTGATATATTACTTATCATTATGCCAAAGGTAGGTCAACCTGTTCGTATGCTGCTTCCACCACGCTAAATTAAAGCATATTGACAATAGAGTAATTTAATAAACTACAATAACTTATTTATCACACTCTCTATCAACAAATCACCTTTAGAGTTGTTGCAAAGGTGTAAATTTGGTTCATGAACCTCTCAATAACCAACTTAAAAACAGACCGTCAATGGCGCTCCGCGACGGGTTTAGATCAGAAACGCTTCGCTAAGCTACTGGTTTGGTTTGAGCAATCCTACGAGCAGATTTACGGCAGAAGCTTTGAAGAACGCCAGGCAGAATACCCCGGAAAACCCGCCTTAAGTACCTACGCCGACTTACTACTTTTCACGCTATTTTCCTTTAAATCAGCGGGGCGGCCGTGCCGGCTTCCGTATGACCATTTGGGTTTCACTACGGGCATGGATGGCTCAACAGCTAAACGAAATTAGGACATTGGTATAGCTGTCCTTGAGCATGCACTAGTGGCTTGCGGTCATGCTCCCAAGCGTAGCTTTGCCAGCGTCGAAGACTTTAAAGAGTATTTCCAAAACAAGGGTACCATTCTAATCGATGCCACCGAGCACCGCACATAACGACCGGGCGACTTGGACTAGCAGAAACAGATCCGGGCGACTGGTGCCGTATAGCGGTAAAAAAAAGCCCACACAGTCAAAGCGATGATTATGGCTACTTCTGATCGATACATTCACTTTTTGAGCAAGTGCTGGGTCGGCAAATCGCACGACTACACTCAGCTCAAAGTGGAATTCCCTGCCGAAGAGCCCTGGTTCAAAGACTTACAGGTGGGGGTTGATTTGGGCTATCAGGGAATAGTCAAGGACTATGAATGCGAGAGCATTAGCATCCCTGATAAGAAGCCCAGAAAGGGAAAACTGACTGAGGCGCAGAAGGATGATAATCGGAACAAATCCTCAGAACGCATTTATGTCGAGCATGCCATTGGTGGGATGAAACGCTTCCGGTATCTTAGTGATCGCCTTCGAACTCACAAGGTGCTTCTGTATGAATCAGCTATTGGTATTTGCGCTGGCCTGTGGAATTTTTATATGACTAACTAGCTGTTAATCACCATTACAACAAGTCTATTAGAGATATTCTTCAATTTTCTATACAGAATGTCTCTAATGATACTACTTATAGCATAGAGGAAATAGCAATCAAAGTTTTAATAGTAAAATCAACCAACTCCGCCGCCGATACCTCTGCGCTGGAAGCAGAAATAGACCGACTGGTGTATGCGCTGTACGGGCTTATGG
>CATMVR010000682.1 GCA_950075905.1 uncultured Persicitalea sp.
TCATGCTGGCTGGTCTGGATGGCCAGCCTTTCCCCTTTGAAGACCTGAGGGGCAAAGTGGTCTTCCTGAATCTGTGGGCCACCTGGTGCCCTCCCTGCATTGCTGAAATGCCAAACATTCAAAACCTGTACGAGAAGGTAGGCTCCAAAGATATTGCCTTCGTTATGCTGTCATTGGACGAAGGCCCCAACGACAAAGTGCAAAAATTCATCGAAAAGAAAGGATATACTTTCCCGGTATACCGGCCAGCCAGCCAGCTACCTGATGAATTTCAGTCTTCTGCTATCCCAACCACCTTTATATTATCTCCTCAGGGAGAGATAGTAGACCGGCACGAGGGCATGGCAGACTATGATACCCCCGAGGTAAAGGAATTCCTCGAAGGACTGGTCAGGAAATAAAATGTCATACATAAGGTTGCTATTTACTATTTTGGCAGCTTATTCACTTTAAACTTTCGAGCAACTTGCCACTCATGAAGCATTTGGACATAGATTTTGTCAGACAGCAATTCCCTGTATTCCAGACCCAGTTAGGCCAGAAGGTCGGTTTTTTCGACAACGCCGGCGGTAGCTACGTAGCTGGGGCAGTCATTGACCGGCTTACAGACTTTTATACTAACTACAAGGTACAGCCCTATGGGGCCAACCCAATCTCCAACCGCGCCGGCGAGGCAATGGACGAAGGCCGCCGTACCATGGCAGCGCTACTGAACGTTTCGGCCGACCTCGTTACCCTGGGGGCTTCCTCTACGCAATGCTTCAATACCCTGGCCCATGCGTGCGCACCTTTGGTACAGCCCGGCACGGAGGTGATTGTCTCCGAGCAGGACCACGAGTCTAACATCGGGGGCTGGGAGCGGCTATGCCGGCAGCAAGGGGCTACACTTAACCTTTGGAAGGTAGATCCGGCCAGCGGTGAGTTGGCACTGGATGATCTCGAAAAACTATTGAGTGATAAAACGGTTATCGTGGCCGTTACGCACAGTTCAAACATCATCGGCACCATCAACCCTATCAAAGAGATTGCCGAAAAGGTGCACCATTTTAATGCCCGGCTGGTGGTAGATGGCGTATCGTATGCGCCCCATTGCTGGCCCAATCTGGACGACCTGGGGGCAGATGCGTACGTATTCAGCACCTACAAAACCTACGGCACCCATCAGGGGGTGATGGTGGTAAAAGAATACTTCCTGAACGAACTGGCCCCGCAGTGTCATTTTTTCAATGAGCCCTACCCCAACAAGCGCCTTGACTCCGCGGGTCCGGATCATGCATCTATTGCGGCGCTGGCGGGCATCGGTGATTATTTCGCGACTCTTTACCAGCACCATTTTGGTAGCGAAGACATCCCGCTTCACCTGAAAGCCCGGGCGGTATCGAAGCTCATGAACCAGCACGAAAACCAGCTCTGCGAGCATTTGCTGGAAGGCCTGGGTGGCTTGCCCGCCCGGATTTACGGCCGTAACTCCACCGCGCAGCGCGAGGCCAATGTGGCGCTATCTGCCCCGGAGGTTTCATCCAGGGTACTGGCCGATGGTCTGGCGGGTTATGATATTGCGGCCAAAAACGGGCATTTCTATGCCTATCGGTTATTGCAAGCTATGGGTATCGAAGACATGAGTGATGGCGTACTTCGTATCAGCCTGTCGCATTACAATACTATGGAAGAAATGGAGCGCTGCCTGGCGGGGCTAAGGGAGTTGATAAAAGCGTGAGTAACGTAGTCCCGAACCTACTTCCGCCCTGTTCATAACTGAATGATAATCAAACAATAAAATTTTTGCCACATAGCGATTCTATCACTAGAAGTTCGTAGTTTAGAGTATGCTTTGCTGAATTATACACCGCCAAGAGTAGGTGGTCGTTTATAATTCCTGCAAAAATTCAACTCAATCTAAATCTTGCTGCAAGATGAAAAAATTGCTATCTGGCATTGCAATGACGTGTACGCTGTCATTGCTGCTACTACTATCTGATTGCGCAGATCACACATTGGCTCCCCTGGTGATCAAAACTCTGCCCTTTACCTCAGGCATTACGTTCAAAGTAGAGGTAACGGCCCTGGGAGATAAACCCGTTACAGAGTACGGCATTGTGTACACAGCCTATTTCCGGGCTTCACAAGATCCACACATATTGGATCCAACCATTAATAATTCAAAAATTATTTTTCCTGCTCCGTTTCAACTGGGAACAAGTGAGTATCTGTACCCTACTGATTTTTTTCAGGGACGGACCTTTTTTTACTACCGGGCGTATGCCATTCAGAACGACGGCTCGGTAGCATATGGAAACAGAATCGGGTACAGGTTTCCGGACCCATTCTGATGCCCGGCTCGTTGTCATCCGTATAGTTAAACTCCAATATATTTTTTATATTAACCACACATTATCAAATAATTAAGACGAGAAGCTGTGCTTCATAATTCAACTATTGTGTGAGTAATTTGAGTTATAAAACCAACTCACACAAATTGCTATGCTATCCAAAAAACTTCTACTCCAAGTTTCGGTACTTGCCTTGCTGGCCAATGCCTGTACCGACCATGCCCCGCTGAGCCCCAATGAAAATCCCGGTACTTTTACCGAAAAAGCGACCGTTGACCTGGGTGGAGAAGCCGCCGCCGAAATCTCTGCCTATGACCCTACTACCAAGCGCCTCTTCACCGTCAGCAATGCGTCGGCGCCACTGGTGCAGGTAGTGGACCTGACCAACTTCCCAACCCTCAACAAGCTCACGCCCATCAACGTATCTGCCCTGGGTGGCGTGGCCAACAGCGTGGCGGTTTCCAATGGCAAACTCGCCATTGCCCTGGAAGCTACCAACAAGCAGGCTGATGGCAGCATTGTGGTCATCAACACCACCACGCTGGCCGTAATCAAACAGATTACCGTAGGGGCTCTTCCCGATATGGTGACGTTTAGTCCCGACGGAAAGTATATTGTTTCGGCCAACGAGGGCGAGCCCAATGCAACGTATACCGTCGATCCGGTAGGATCAACCTCCATTATCAACGTAGATGACAATTACAGCGTCAAAACCCTGACATTCGACGCCTTTGCCGGCTCTTACAGCATGCTGGCCCAGGCCGGCTTCCGGATATTCGGGCCGGGGGCTTCCTTTGCCCAGGATATCGAGCCCGAGTACGTAGCCGTGTCGGCTGATTCAAAAAAGGCCT
>CATMVR010000683.1 GCA_950075905.1 uncultured Persicitalea sp.
CGACAGTGTGGTACTTGACGCCAGAGTTAGTTTTCATATCAGGCAGCTGGCCGTGCAAACGGGCTATCACTTTGTGTATGGTGCCTCTGGGGCAGAAGAAGGAGGTACCTACGGAGTAGGCATCCTGTCGAAATGGCCCCTGGAAACTACCCAAAAACTACCCTTGCCCCATTCGGCGGCCACAGATGCCCGGGTTATGGTTTGCGGGCTGGTGAGCCCGGTCAAAGGCCGCTACTTTCGGTTTTGCACTGCCCGCCTCGACTACTCGTCTATCTTTGACCGTGCGCTTCAGTCGGCTTTTATTCACCAGGTACTTTCGCCCAGCGTCCAGCCGGTGCTATTGGCTATGGATTTGGGCGCACGTCCCGGCGAGCAATCACAAACCTTTTTCCAGGCTGACTGGATGGATGCCGCCCAGACTTCGGTAGAGCCCACCCTGAGCCAGGGCCAGCCCGGCGACCGTTTTGACTACTTGCTGGCCTTAAAAAATACGGATGTGCGCGTAGTATCTTACGAGGTACTTCGCGAACACGCCACTATATCCAGCCATCTGCCGGTTATCGCCGTATTTGAGTTTAGGTAAAAAGAAATTCCGATGCCGTAGCACCGGAATTATACAAAGTCTCCGGGTGGATTTCAGAATCTGGGCAGCAATGTTCGTTGCATACTACTTGATCGAAGAAACGATCCGACGGGTCTGCGTCAGAATGTCGTACGATTGGTTGTACTTCTCCTGACCATCTACCAGCTCGAAGGTATAGGTACCGTCGGCCAGGGTCGATAAGTCAAAGTACCTCAAATACCCCGATTCGATGTTTCGGGATTCGTTAAAAAGTACATCTCCGTTTGAGGCCAGTATTCGCACTACTATCTTGGACGATTGTGGTGTATTGTATAGAACTCTGAATTGCATGGGTTTGGTCTGCACCACATGGAAGGAAACGGGCTTTGCCATTTCGGCGGATGTAGAGGCAGATGCTTCGTTGACCTGTGCCATGCCCTTAGTAAGGGGGGCGGTCATGAGGGTACCCGCAAGGGCTACCATTGAAATGAATCGTACTGTTTTCATAAGGAATTGATTTAAAAGATTTCTAAAAAAAGTTTAATAAACTTGTTTCAGGCTCTGTCTTCCCGTTGTGAAAAACTTTGTGATCCAAAAGTATAAGCTATTGCAATACAATGAAATAGGCAAAAGTGCCTTGCCCTTCAACTTGTTTAATTATCAAACTTCATCCTTGATAAAGTACAACGATTATTAAGTTTTCCATGTAGTTTGTTCCAATAGTACTATTATTAAATTGTTACCTATCCTATGTTTTACCTGCGCATAGTACTATTTTTAAAGCAATCTTGGCGCGTCGGGTAGTAATCCCCGGCGTCCGGGGGTATTCAAACCATCATTTTCTCCTAAATCCAATAGTACAATGAAGAGATTTATTTTGCTTTTCCTCCTGTGTGGGGTATCAATGACCGTTGTTCTGGCGCAGTCCAAAACCGAAAAAGAAGTACTCGATACCGTGGAGTCCTGGCGGAAAGCCGTTCTGGCGCAAGACGTAAAAACCCTCGACAAGGTATTTGCCCCGGAGATGACCTACGGGCATTCCAACGGGCACATAGATACCAAAGACACTTTTATCAATACCATCCAAAATAAAAAAGAGGTATACAACGAGTTGAACCTTGACGACATGAACGTCAGGATCGTGGGAAATACCGCTCTGGTCAGACACAAAATGACCGGGAACGTCCGTCTGGAAGATGGCTCCATCAATAAGCCCAATCTGGGTGTGCTGCAGGTCTGGAGCAAAACCGGTAAGGGGTGGCAACTGCTGGCCCGGCAGGCTTTCAAACTTTGAGCTGAGATGCCAGGCCTGACCCTGCGACCGTTTCGGAAAGGCGACGAAGCAGACCTCGTGCTTCATGCCAACAACCCCCGTATTCAGCGGGCAGTGCGTGATACCTTTCCGTATCCTTACACCATACAGGATGCCCACAACTGGGTGGCCTATTGTCAGGCGCAGGAGGCTGGCAGCAATCATTTCAGGGCCATAACTCTGGATCATCGCGTCATTGGGGGAATCGGGGCCATCCGGAGCCAGGACGTGTATCGCTACAATGCCGAGGTAGGTTACTGGCTGGGGGAGTCGTGCTGGGGGAAGGGCTACGCCACACAGGCGCTCATAATGATGACAGAAACTCTGTTTGCCCTTACGGATCTGCATCGCTTGTACGCGGGGGTGTTTAGTTTCAACACAGCCTCTATGCGGGTACTAGCCAAGGCCGGTTTTCATCAGGAGGCCGTGCATCGGGAGGCCATTTACAAGGAGCAGACCTACTGGGATGAATATTATTTTGTAAAGTTTCGGGAATAGAATTCCGTTCCGCAGGCAGATTCGCTTATTTTGCAGATTTACCTGACAAATTGAACCTATGTCTTCCATCATCGTAGCCCTTGATGGCTATTCGAGTTGTGGCAAAAGTACTACGGCCAAGCTGGTAGCGAAGCAGTTGCATTATGCATACATCGATACCGGTGCCATGTACCGGGCCGTGACGCTTTATTTTCTGCAGCACCATATATCGCTCACCAATCCCCGTGAGGTCCGTAAAGCCCTCGACGATATTCAGATTACCTTCCGTCGCCACCCGGTCACCAAAAGCAACGACACTTTTCTGAACGGCCTGAACGTAGAGTCGGAGATTCGGAAAATGTTTATCTCCGAGCAGGTAAGCGAGGTGAGTGCGGTTGTAGAGGTGCGTCATGCCATGGTAGCCCAACAGCAGAAAATGGGTAAAAATAAAGGGATAGTCATGGACGGCCGCGATATCGGTACCGTTGTGTTTCCCAACGCCGAGCTAAAAATATTCATGACCGCAGATCCGTTGATGCGGGCCCAGCGGCGGCAGGACGAGTTACTGGCCAAAGGCGAACTGGTGGGATTGCCCGAAATTATCGCCAATCTGGAAAAGCGCGACTACATAGACACCCATCGGGCTGAAAGCCCTTTGCGGCAGGCGCAGGATGCCATTTTGGTTGACAATACGTTTATGACCATCGACGAGCAGGTAGAGATGGTGGTGCGGCTCGCCGATGAGAAAATCGGACAGGCTGTACGGCGGGATCGTAATAGCAGTACATATGAGTGACAGCCACTACGATTATCTGATTGTGGGGCAGGG
>CATMVR010000684.1 GCA_950075905.1 uncultured Persicitalea sp.
TACCCAAATGGGTTGGAGGCATCACCAACTCATTCAATTACAAGGGAATCAATCTTTCGTTCCTGATTGATTTCAAATTGGGGCACAATATGATGTCGGGTACCAACTTCAATGCTACCCGCCACGGCCTGCACAAAATGACGCTGGAAGGACGCGATGGCGGAGTAGTGGGTGAAGGTGTAAACGAAAGAGGGGAACCCAATACGGTGGTAGCCAACGTGCAGCCCTACTGGGAAGTAGTACGTTCACAGGCTCTGGTGGAGCCGATTGTGTACAATGCCGGCTTCTGGAAATTGCGTCAGGTAACCCTGGGGTATGACTTTACCAAATTCCTGCCAAGTACCTATCCCATCAAAGGCCTGCGGCTGAGTTTTGTGGGCAACAATGTCCTTTTGCTCAAAAAGTGGGTACCCAATATCGATCCTGAGTCGTTTGGCTATGGCTCCGATAACATCGTGGGGCTGGAGTCGACAGGCTTGCCTACCACGCGTAGCATGGGTTTCAACCTGAATGTTAAATTTTAAAATCAATTTTGAATGATAGAATGATAGAATGAGTGAATAGAACATGGTTATAATTATTCTATGGTATCGGCAAACGATCATTCTATCATTCTATCATTCAATCAATCTATCATTAGATATATGAAAAAACTACCTATATACCTCGCTCTCGCGACCTGCCTGTTCGCAACCTCCTGCGACGAAGGGTTTGACGAGCTGAATACCAATTCTACGGCGGCCACGACCGTAAATCCGGCCTTTCTGCTGAACAACGCTATTGTCAGTGCCTCATTTCCGGCTTCGATACTGCTATATGACATGAGTATTGTGCAGCAGACCGTGACCCCTAACTCCGGCGTACTCACGGGGGCCAACTTCAACCAGGACATCCGCGACAATACCCGTCAGATATGGCTACGCTACTATCCGTCGGTGGTGCGTTATACGACGACAGCTATTGATCTGGCCTCCAAGGACCCTGCCCGCAGCAACCTTGTCAACATGGCCCGTATCTGGCAGGCGTATGCCTTTATGGTGTTGACCGATACCTATGGTGACGTGCCCTACTCAGAAGCGGGTAAGGGCTTTATTGAGCAGGTGGTGTTGCCTAAATATGATACCCAGGAGTCTATTTATAAGGACATCATCAATACGCTTAAAACCGCCACGGCAGCACTGGATGCCAGTAAGCCCAGAGAAGCTGCCGATATTCTGTACACAGGCGATATAGCAAAATGGAAAAAGCTGGGAAATTCGCTGCTATTGCGGGCCGGGATGCGCCTTACGGAAGTAGACCTTAATCTGGCCCAGCAAACGGTGCAGGCAGCAGTGCAGGGCGGAGTGATGCAATCAAATGCCGACAATGCCGTGGTGCGGCACAACGCCAACTATACCAATGCCCTGGGAACTACCCTGAATGCTACCGAAGCCAACAACTACTACCTGGCGGCTCCGTTTGTAAGTCATCTCAAAAGTACCAGCGATCCCCGCCTTAAATCCATTGCAGTCCGGTACGTGGGGGCTACCTCGGGGCCCCAGCAAAATGCTGCTAATGCCAATACTGACCCCGCCGTACAAATCGGGATGCCTTTTGGCTTTGACAACAATACCATTACGGCCCAGGCAGCCAAAGAGGGATTGGCCAGTTTCTACGCGTACAGTCAGATAGACCGTACCCGACTGGCCAAGCAACAGGCTCCGATGTTCCTGGTGACTTATTCCCAAACCCAACTGCTGCTGGCCGAAGCCGCACAGCGAGGATGGGTGCAAGGCGCGCCGGCCACTTTCTACCAGGAAGGTGTGCGCGCTCATATGGCCCAAATGGCTGAATACGATGCCAATGCGGCCATTCCGGCGAGTGCAATTGACGCTTACCTGGCCGCCAACCCGTTCAACGCGTCCAAAGCTTTGGAACAGATCAATACGCAGTACTGGATATCGTCGTTCCTCAATGGACCCGAAGCTTTTGCCAATTTTCGACGCAGCGGCTTTCCGGTGCTGACCCCCAATCCGTTCCCGGGGAAGGGCATTAAGGGCAACTTTATCAACCGCATGACGTACCCCAACTCTGAAATTTCGGTGAATACTGCCAATGTCAACGAAGCCATATCCCGCATGGGGGCCGACGACCTGGATACGAAGGTTTGGTGGGACAAGTAATTTAATTTTGAATGATAGAATGAGTGAATGATAGAATGGGCGTAGTACCTTTATTCTATCATTCACTCATTCACTCATTGGAATAATGACTAACTCTGAAATCGTAGAAACTCTTGAACTGACCGCTCGCCTGCTTGAACTCCACGAGGCCGATGCCTTCAAAATCAGGGCCTACGGCGCGGCGGCTTTTAATCTTGACAAACTGACCAATCAGGAGATCGCCGGACTCCCGTTCGGCGATCTTATTAAAATACAGGGAGTAGGGAAGGGCGTGGCCGGCAAGATTATTGAGCTGGTGGAAAAAGGGGCGATCGCGGAAACCGAGGAGCTCCTGCAAAAAACGCCCGCGGGCGTGCTGGAAATGTTCAAAGTAAAAGGGATCGGCCCCAAGAAAATAGCCGTACTCTGGCGCGAACTGGGCATTGAAACCCTGCACGAACTCGAAATAGCCTGCCAGAACGGAAGTATCGCCAAACTGAAAGGATTCGGGGAAAGTACCCAGCAGAAAATCCTGGATTCGCTGGCCTTTATCCGGAGTCAGGCCGGAAAACTCCGCATGGACAAAGCCGAAGCGCTAGCTAACCTGCTGCTCGACGAACTAGAAAAACATTTTGAGCGAGTGGAACTGGCGGGGGAGGTACGCCGCAAAACGGAAATCGTCGAAACCCTACGCTTCCTGATTGCCGCCGATAGCCCTATTACGGTCCAGAAGACCCTGGCTCAGCTGCCTTTTCTTTCCCAGGATGTGAAGGCTTCCTCTCCTTTTGTGTGGCGGGGCAAAGCGTATGATCAGGAGATTGCCATAGAAATCAGCGCGGTACCTGCCCTTCGCCTTGAAAACGAACTGTTTCTGCAAACGGCCGCCGAATCCCACCTGGCCTATCCCGGTGGCGAGGGTAAAACGCTGTTGCAGGTAGCGCTGGGTGAACCCGTGGACACCGAGGAGGAGATATACCAGAAAGCCGGGCTACCCTACATCGTGCCCGAGATGCGCGAAGGCTACGGAGAATTT
>CATMVR010000685.1 GCA_950075905.1 uncultured Persicitalea sp.
GCTGGCCACGGCGGGGGCTTATGATTCGGCGCTTTCGCAGCTCAACCTGCCGGAACGGCAGGTCCCAATCCGGGCGATGCTTTCGAGCGACAATCGCAAATCCATCGACGAGATTTCGCTCATTCCCGTGTCGGCGACCGTCGGCCTGGTGACGCTCGGAACGATCGCCGACATTTCGATCGGCTCCAGTCCCAGCAAGATCAACCGCCTCGATCGATCGCGCAACATATCTATCACCATCGAGCTCAACGGTCGCAACCTGTCGGATGTGCTGGCGGAAGCGAAGGAACTGCCAGCCTACCAGAACCTGCCGAACGGCGTCGACTTCATCGAGCAGGGCGATCTGAAGCGGCAGAGCGAACTCTTCACAAGCTTCGCCACCGCGATGGCGATCGGCATCTTCTGCGTCTACGCCGTGCTCGTGCTCCTGTTCCACGACTTCCTGCAGCCGCTGACGATCCTGATGGCCCTGCCACTGGCCCTGGGCGGCGCGCTCATGCCGCTCGTCCTGTCCGGCACCAGCTTCTCCATGCCCGCGGTCATCGGCCTGCTGCTCACTAATCAGAATATCCACGGTACTTGTTCCGCCCAGTCCCCACAGGGCTACGTTGCCTCCGTTTTTGGTAGGGAAATTAAGCCGGAAGAAACCGTCCTGATAGCTCGGAATAGCCTGCGTGCCAATATCCAGCCCTAGTTTGCTAAACAACCCCAGATTGGCGTACCGGTAGCTGGCCAGGTACGAGGAGCCCGCCTTTTTGGAGATCGGTCCTTCGGCCATGGCCTCGGTACCCAAGAAGCCAAACTGCCCCATGAACTCGTGCTTCTGGTTGTTGCCGTTGCGGAGTTTAAGGTCAAAAGCTCCGGCGATGGAGTTGGCAAATTCGGCGGGAAAAGCGCCGGTAAAGAAATCGGAATTGGCCAGGTAGCGGTTGTTGATAATACTCACCGGCCCACCCGAGGTACCCGGAATGGCAAAGTGATTGGGATTGGGGATGCTGACACCTTCAAGCCGCCACAGTACCCCGGCGGGCGAGTTGCCCCGGATCACGATATCGTTGCGGGAGTCGTCGGCGCCCTGCACGCCGGCAAAGTTAGAGGCCATGCGGGCGGGCTCGCCCCGGCTTCCGGCGTAGCGCTCGGTTTCCTCCACCGAAAACTGCCGGGCCGACACCAGCGCCATTTCGTTGGAGGCTTCCCCGCTGCGGCGGGCGCGCACCGTTACGGCTTCCAGTTGGGGAATGCTCTCCTCCATCTCCACGTTCAGGAGGGCTTCGCGGCCGGCGTCAACAACAATATTATTCAGCAATACATCCTTATAGCCTACAAGTGAGAATTTGACCTCGTGCCGACCCACCGGAACGGCCGCGATGGTAAATACCCCCTCTGTATCGGTTACTGTCCCCAGACTAGTGCTGTTATCGACAAGCACCGTCACGCCCGTCAGAGGAAACTTTGATTCCTTGTCCACCACACGCCCCCGCAGCGTTTGGGTAAGTTGTGCATGGGCCAGTTCCGCTAAGGGTAAAATCAACAGGAGGGTAAAAGTTATTTTTCTCATTCGGGCAGATTGTGTTGAATAAGCTTTGCAAATCAAGGCCACAAAGATATGCCGACTCCTTGTTTACAAAAAGCAAAGGGGGGCTTTCTATGGATATTTTAGGTGTATCAAACGGTAAAAAATGAGAATCAATCCGCAGGTAGCAGATATTCTACTCGCTCAGCTTTTTGATGGGCGTCAGAGCTACCTTCCGGAACTCTACCTCCGAGCCTTCGGCCTGCAAGGCAATCTGTCCCTTGCTGGCCGTGGCGTCGTAGCCGTAGTTCACGAAGTCGCCATTGACCCACACCTTGATGGAGTTGCCCAGGCACTCGATCGTCATTTTGTTCCACTCTCCCACGGGCTTTTCAGAACCGTCGGTCAGGTTGGGTATGCGCCGGAGTTTGTCGCCGTTGACGCCCCACTTCTCCTTCGGCCCACGACGTTTTTCCATATCGGGCACCACGATATCTTCTTCGATACACCAGAAGTCGCCCGCGTTGGTATGCATCATCTGCACTTCGATGGACTTGGGAAACATGGCGTACAAGGCACGCGGGGTAGACGCAAACACCAATGCCCCGCAGTTGCCGGGCTTACCCGCAAAGCGGTATTCCAGTTCCAACCGGAAATTTTCATGGGAAGCATCCGTAATCAGGTGCCCGCCGGGCGTACCCAGGCTTACCAGCATGCCATTTCGCACGACGAAGGGCATCCGGGCGTCCGGGTTTTTATCCATCTCGGGCACGTCGGCATGCCAGCCTTTGAGGTCTTTGCCATTGAACAGGCTGCGGGTCTGGGCCTTAGTCGTACATGAAGCCGACAAAATACCCAGGGTTAAAAGGCTGCTCACAAGCATCGTTCTTTTCATTTGAGTCATTTTCATAAGGAGTCGAGGTAAGTTAAGGTAAAAAGTGGGTTGGAATTGAAGCCCCGAAGGTACTACCACTGATGAAATCAAAGTTAGTTTTTGGAATGATTCCCGTCATTTCGTTGGAGGATAAATCTGCATTCCTTGCAATCAAAAAAAGATAATTATGACAGCCTATACTCTTCCTTTCGAATCTATTGACTTGAAAAGTCTCCCCCAGGTAGGTGGCAAGAACGCCTCTCTTGGTGAAATGTTACAAACCCTAGGCGAAAAAGGCATTAAAGTCCCCAACGGGTTTGCGGTTACAGCAGATGCGTATCGTTTCTTTTTGGAGAAAAATAGCCTCACTAAAGATCTTACTAATTTGCTGGCTTCCCTGGATACCGAGGACTTATCCAACCTGCACGAAGTAGGAGAAGAATGCCGCACACTCCTACGGGACGCTTCGCTCCCACCCGAACTCAGGGAAGCCATCCTGAGAGCTTACGAAAGGCTGGGTGGAATGGCTGTGGCCGTCAGGAGCAGCGCTACCGCCGAAGACCTACCCACGGCCAGTTTTGCCGGGCAACACGACTCCTTTCTGAATATTCTGGGCGACGACGCTCTCCTGAAAGCCACGCACAATTGCTACGTTTCCCTCTTCAACGACCGCGCCATCAAGTACCGGATCGACAATGGCTTCGACCATATGGACGTAGCCCTGTCGGTGGGTGTCCAGCGTATGGTACGCTCCGATAAGGCCAGTGCGGGTGTAATTTT
>CATMVR010000686.1 GCA_950075905.1 uncultured Persicitalea sp.
TCGACAATTACGTCCTTGACAGGCTGGAAGACCGCGGCATCGAACCGGCCGGCCGGGCTACCAAAGAAACCCTGATTCGACGGGCTAGCTTCGACCTGTGTGGTCTGCCGCCCACCTTGTCCGAGATTGACCGCTTTATGGCCGACCAATCGCCCGATGCATACGAAAAAATGATCGACCGGTACCTGGCATCTTCTGCCTACGGCGAGCGTATGGCCGTAGACTGGATGGACGTGGCCCGCTACACCGATAGTGACGGCTATCTCGACGACAAGCACCGGGAGGTAAGTCCATGGCGCGATTGGGTCATTGAGGCCTTTAACAAAAACATGAGTTACCGTCAGTTTGTGACCTGGCAATTGGCGGGCGACCTCGTAAAGAACAAAACCAAGGAAAGCGTACTGGCAACGGCCTTCAACCGGCTGCACCGCCGCAATTCGGAGGCTGGTATTATTTACGAGGAATATCGGGTAGACTACGTGGCCGACCGCGCCAACACACTTGGCAAAGCCTTCCTGGGCCTGTCGGTGGAGTGTGCCCGCTGTCATGACCACAAGTACGACCCCATCAGCCAAAAAGACTATTACCGGATGTTTGGTTTTTTTAACAGCACCAACGAGATCGGTACCGCCGTATATGGGCCCGCCCAAACGCCCGGCCCATCTCTGTTGTTGACTGATCCGAAAAATGAGTCTATCATCGATTTTATCAAGAATCAAATTAATGAGTCGGAACAGGAGTTGAACCGCCTGCAGAAAGTAACTCCGGTAAAGAAAGATGGCAGGAGCATTCTGACGGATTTGAAAAGCGGACTGAAAGAGAGTACTCTGGCTCATTATGCTTTCAACGAAATCACCCCCGTTAAAGAGAAGGTTTATAAGACGCCGGAGAACGGAAATCCAGCGAATGCCTTGCAAATAAAGGAACCCCTCTTGAAACCGGGCAGGCGTGGCAATGCCCTTTTTATCAATGAATTTACGACGGCCGCCTTGCCGAATAAACTAGGTTGGTACGAGCATACCGTACCTTTCTCGACGAGTCTCTCGATTTTTCCTGATACACTCTACAAAGATGTGAGTGTTTTTGTCCACGCAGAAGATGACCGTCTGGGGATGAAGGGATATTCTTTACTGTTAAAAGACAATCGATTGCGGTTTGTAATTGCTCATTCTTACCCACAAAATGCCATCGAAGTGGTGGCAAAGAAACCATTGCCAATTAAAAAATGGTCAGACGTTGTCATAACCTACGACGGATCAGGCAAAGCAGACGGACTGCGTCTGTACGTCAATGGTTTACCCATCGCGGTCGATGTATTGGGCAAGGAAGTTTACAAATCCATTTTGTATACGCCGGATATCCATACCTATGGCTTTAAAGGACTGCAATTGGGAGTCGTCGGCCGTATTATTACCTTCAAAAAGGGGGGCATCGACGAGTTGCGTTTGTTCAACAAAGAGTTATCGGCTCTGGAAATCCTGCATTTGTATAGCCCGAAGGCTAGTACGAAAGCAATCAGGTACAAACCAGACCTGGTCAGTGCTCATTATGCCCTGCAACGAAAAATTCAGGACCCGCAGTACCAGGAAGTAAAACTATGGCGCGATAGCCTGACGAAAGTACTGGATCGCATCCCGGAAATTATGGTCATGGGCGACCTTCCAAAGCCCCGCAAAACCTACGTACTGAACCGGGGAATGTACGACAGCCCCACCGAAGAGGTGCAGCCGGCTGCTATCAGTGCCGTGTTGCCCTACACCGACAAATACCCCAAAAACCGACTGGGGCTGACCGAATGGCTTTTTGATAAAGAAAACCCTCTAACGGCGAGGGTAATCGTCAACCGGATCTGGGCGATGCATTTCGGCACGGGGCTGGTCAAAACGCCCGATGATTTTGGCAATCAGGGAGCGCTACCTACCCATCCCGAACTCCTGGACTATCTGGCGACATGGTTCGTAGAGTCGGGTTGGGACATGAAGCAATTGCACAAGCATATCATGCTTTCGGCTACGTACCAGCAATCATCAGTTATTCGCCCTGAACTATACGAGAAAGACCCCGAAAACGATTGGTTGGCGCGTGGGCCGTCTTTCCGGCTTTCGGCAGAAATGATTCGTGACAATGCTTTGTCAGTGAGCGGGTTGCTGGTAAATAAACTGGGCGGAAAAAGCGTCTACCCTTATCAGCCGCCGGGTCTGTGGGATGAGATATCGAACAAACCCTGGCGGTACCCTTACTTGCAGGAGTCAGGCGAGGGCCTTTACCGCCGCAGCCTTTATACGGTATGGAAGCGTACTTCTCCACCTCCCACGATGATGATTTTCGATGCTACTGATCGTACCTTTTGTACAGTAAAACGGCGCAGTACCAGCACTCCACTGCAAGCGCTGGTACTCCTTAACGACCCGCAAATGATCGAAGCAGCCTGTATGTTGGCCGAAAAAATAAAGGCTCAGGAAGTTAGACCCCAGCGTCAGCTTGTCAGAGCCTTCCGTACCCTGCTGGGCCGTGAGCCTGATACCAAAGAGAAAAAAATGATGGAGGCTTTTTATCAAAGCCAAAAAGCTAAATACGACCAAAGAAAAGAAGATGCCATTGCCTACCTGGATACGGGAGATTCCAAAAGAAACCAGGATCTTGATCCCGCCGAAACGGCTGCTTTGGCCTTTGTTATTAACGGACTAATGAATACATCAGAAGGTTTTTCAAGAAATTGAGCCCAATAGAAAAGTACCTTCGCCTCTTTTCAACCTAACACTATGGACGAACAAAGACACATCATGAACCTCATGGAATCCCGCCGGGGATTTCTGAAAACGGCTTCGCTAGGCTTTGGCTCGCTGGCCCTGGGCAGTATGTTGCATTCTTCCAGCTTTGGCGGGGCGAACAAAAAGGGCGTTGAAAATCTTGAAAATGGACCTCTGGGCAGTTGCCATTTTCCTCCCCGGGCCAAGCGCGTCATCTACCTGTTCCAAAGCGGTGGACCATCGCAGCTGGAATCCTTTGACTACAAGCCCGAACTTGTCAAATGGCACGGCCAGGAGATCCCCGACTCTATCAAAAAAACCCAACGAAATTCGGGTATGGTAGCCGGACAATCCAGTTTTCCGCTTGTAAAATCTATTTATGATTTCCGACAGTACGGACAGTCGGGGGCATGGG
>CATMVR010000687.1 GCA_950075905.1 uncultured Persicitalea sp.
ACAGACCTTGTACACCCTTCCTGTACACCTTCGCGCGGTTGCATACCTATTTGTTCTCTTCTTTCAAAGAGACTTATCCCTCTGAAATAGAGCCGAATAGCTATCTTGAAGACTAGCAAAAAATATGCCAAAAAAAATTTCTGCTTTTTTTTCAGCGCCTAAGTCCGGGCATCTTGTGAATACCTACGGGAGGCTGAAAGCACCTCTACAAAGTAAATCATTCCATCTGAGTTGACTCATTACGGATACCCACTCAGCTCAGGCTCCCCCCCCCCCAAACGGCGCCAAAGGCCGTCAAATGAGGTTAAATGTCCCAAAATTGTTCTGATAAGTCTTTCCGAGTGCTACCCCTGCAGCCAGGTAATCCGGCAATGCCTTACCTTTTCAGAGTCCTTTTCACCAGACATTGCCAGCCCTTACACTTCGGAACCAAAAAATTCCTCTTACTCCCCGGCCAGGAATTTAGCATGGTAATTGCCAAAAGAATAATACCAAAATACAAAGAACGGAGTCAGAAGCATGTATCCTTAGTTACCTATGACGCGGTCATACATACACTGAATCAGCTTTCCGGTTTTTGCACAATACCAATCATCTCATCCTGTCCCCTGGTTTGCACGGATAGGAATTACTGTACTATTTTTTGCATGTAACCTTTGTATACCTATTTGTCGATAGCGAGATTTTACATAGTTGAAAGACACTTTTATTTTAAGGAAAATGCGATTGACCCTACCCACCTCGATGAGCGAGAGATGCCTGGTACTATGGAGTGTCCTATTTAGTTTCATCAGCATAACCGTCTATGCCCAACCCTACAAGAAGGTACTTTTTGTGGGCAATAGTATTACCAGTCATGGCCCCCTGGCCGAAATCGGCTGGAACGGAAACTGGGGTATGGCGGCAAGCAGCCAGGAAAACGACTACCTGCACCGGGTAATGGCCGAGATACGGAAAACAACCCCGGAGGCCATCCATGATCAGATGAATACGTTCGGTTTTGAAAGGGACTGGAAAAACTTCAACTACGATCAGATCAGCTACCATAAAGCGTACGCGGCAGATCTGATCATCATGCGCTTTGGAGAAAATGTGAACGATTGGGAGGTCGAATCCGGCGACCTGCGCACCAGCTATCTACGCTTACTCGATGCCATCGCCGTTCCAAAATCCAAAATCATTCTGACTACCACTTTCTGGAAAAATCGTGACCGGTTCAACGCCATGATTCAGAGCATTGCCGCCGAGCGAAACCTGGTGGTAGCCAATCTAACGGACCTTTCGGATGACCCCTCCAACAAAGCCTACGGGTTGTTTAGTAATCCAGGCGTGGCCGAGCACCCCGGCGACAAGGGTATGGCAGCTATTGCCGGGAGGATTTTTAAGCTACTGGAAACCAATCCAGCCCCTACGCCCGAACCACCTACGGTACCCGAGCCACCCACTGAGCCCGCGCCCCCGGCCAGCCCCGGTACGACCACCGTACCCGTTCCGCCCACGCCCATACCACCAGCCACCGGGCCATCTCCCCGCTACCTGAGCTTATCGATCCTCAATGTGGTGAGCGGCGACTTCTACCTGCCGGTTATCCAGGCGGCCGCCGACGCAGGGGTTAACTCGTTCTTGCTGAATGTAAATTGGGAACGGATCTACTCCAAAAGGGGCGAAGCTCCCGACTGGAGCCAGATCGATAAGCAGGCCGACCTGGCCATTAGCCTGGGCTGTAAGCTGATGCTGCGGGTATGGACCGCCCGGCACAACGACGGCGATCAGGGATGGTGGCCCGAAGAAACCCGTCCGGTCTCGGGAGATGGTATCAAAAGAGGCCTACTGGGAGGATACAGCTTCTCAGACCAGAATGCCGTCAACGAAGCCAACGCCTTCGTAAGAGAGGTAATGGAGCACTTCCGGCCCCGGCAGCAGGCCGGCCACATCCTGTTTGTGTCGGTAGTAACCACCAACGCCTCCGAGATCGGCTACTCGGTTGATGCTTTCAACCCAATACTACAAGAGAACACATTACAGGTATTTGACTACTCCTACCATTCGCTGCGGGCTTTCCGGGAGTGGGCCCGAAACAAGTACAAAACGCTAACCAACCTCAATAAGGTATGGAACTCGGACTTCTCAAACTTCGATGATATCACTCCACCCTATATTTATAACAACCCGTGGAGCGCTCACTACTACAAGATAGGCGAGGATTGGTACCTGTTTAGGCACTGGGCGCTCAAAAACCTGATGGCAAAGTTTCGGGCCACGGTCAGGCAGGTAGATCCTACCTACAAGTACTACGAGGACATGGGAAGCTGCTATGACCCCCTGAGCATTATCAGAGCCACACTGGGTTTCAAAGATTTGTGCAAAGACTCAGACGGCCTTAAGATCAATGACGCCCCCCACTACAACCACCGCTTTGCCATGGATCTGATCCGCTCCAATCTACCCGGCAAAATGATCGGAAATGAGTTTGAGGCGGTTTCGCTCGACTACCGCAACGACTGGAAGCAACAGGTAGACGAGAGCTTTGAACACGGAGCCGACTGGGTCAATATCTTCGGGTTTGACCGGCTGCCTTTCTTTTACGAGGTAGAGCCCCTGGTGAGGCAAACAGCGGCCACCTGGCTATCTTCGCCAAAACCACCCATAACCACCACCCAAACGGTCACCTATACGCTGTCGGAGGCGTTCAGGGATGGCAATACCAGTCAAGCCGAAGGCAGATGGAATGCCGAATACGAAGCTTCCAAAAAGCCAATCCGGGTACTGCTCATGGAAGATATGCTCGGAGAAACTACCTTCGAGAATGCCCTCCCCACGGTGCAAACGCCCCTTACGGATCAGCAGGCTACGGTGAGCCAGTGGTTTCAGTACGACGTACCCAGGACCACCTTTGCCGATGCCGACGGTTTTATTACCGGCATTACGGCCACCGGACTGCCCAGCGGCATGAGCCTGGTAGACTGGCGCATTGAGGGCCGGGTGTTTACCGACGGACAGTACACCGTTTCGGTTACGGCCAAAGACGACAAGGGCGCGCAGGTCACTACGCAGTTCAGGCTGACGGTAGTGGCTTCTCCGTCAGACAATGTATTCAGCCTGTTCAAGGCCGGCAATTTTCTCGACCGGCGTTTTCTGAGGTATATTCAGGAGGGCGATAC
>CATMVR010000688.1 GCA_950075905.1 uncultured Persicitalea sp.
CACGCCCTGCGCGTTACCTCAGGTGGCGACCGCAACGGCTACTACGCCGATTTTGATGGCATAGCCCATCTGGCCAAGGCCTATACCAATGCGTATGTGTACGATGGCCAGTTTTCGAACCACCGCAAAAAGTTTTTTGGCACCCGGGCCGCTACCGATCATGGGAGGCAGTTTGTGGTTTTTTCGCAAAACCACGACCACGTAGGCAACCGCATGCTGGGCGAGCGTACCAGTCAGCTGGTAAGCTTCGAAATGCAGAAATTGCTGGCCGGAGCGGTGCTCATGAGCCCCTACCTGCCCATGCTCTTTATGGGCGAGGAGTGGAGCGAACCCCACCCCTTCCTGTATTTTGTGAGCCATACCGATCCCGAACTGGCCGAAGCTGTCCGGCAGGGCCGCAAACGTGAGTTTGCCGCTTTTCACGCCGAAGGCGAGGCCCCCGACCCCATGGCCGAGGGTACCTTTGAAGAATCTAAGGTACAGTGGGACCTCCTCGACCAGGAGCCGCACCGCAGCTTACTGCGTTACTACCGCAAGCTGATTACGCTACGCAAGGAGGAGCCCGCTTTACGGCACCTCAACCGGATGAACCTCACCGTCGAACTGGACGAAGATCGTCAAACGCTGCTCCTGTGGCGGTGGCACGAAGACCAGCATGTGCTCTGCTTTATGAACTTTTCCGAAAAACCTCAACCGATTAGTCTGCCAGCGCACATTACCTCCTGGCAGCTGCTGCTGTACTCCGCCGATGCCAACTGGGCAGGCCCGTGCGAACCCACCGACCTGCTCCACAACGCCACCACCGTTACCCTGGAACCCCACTCACTATTAATCTGCGCCCATCACCATGTATAACCCCGTTGCCTCCTACCGCATACAGTTCAACAAGGACTTTTCTTTCGAAGATTTTGAAAAAATCATCCCCTACCTCGCCCAGCTGGGAGTAAGTACCATCTACGCCTCGCCTATTCTGGAATCGACCCCCGGCAGCACGCACGGCTACGATGCCGTCAATCCGCACCGCATCGATCCCGAGATCGGCGATCAGGAACAACTCGTACACCTCCGGAAGGAGCTGGACAGCCACGGAATAGGATGGTTGCAGGATATTGTGCCCAACCACATGGCCTTTGACCCCAACAATCCATGGCTGATGGACGTACTGGAAAAGGGGCAGAAATCCCGCTATGCCGATTTTTTTGACATCGCCTGGAACACCCCGCTGTTTGAGGGGAAGATCATGGTGCCTTTTCTGGGTGGGGCGCTGGAAGAGGTAATCGAGAAAAAAGAACTCAAAGTCAAGTACCTCGATGAGCGGTTTGTGCTCAACTACCACGAGAACAACTACCCCCTGCACCCCCTGTCGTACGCTACTTTGCTGGAAACCGATGGAAGCAAGCCACCCATCAAGGCCGCCCAGAACTTCCTGGATCAGCTGGCACAGCTCGAAGCCATTGAAGACCCTGCCAGCTACGCCGAAGCCTGGGACGAACTGCGCCTGCTGCTGGCTTCCCTGATGGAAACGGCCAGTACGCACGAGGCCATCAGCCAGCGAATCAAAAAGATAAACGCCAGCCCCGAATTCCTGCAAACCCTGGCCGACCAGCAGCCCTACCGGCTCTGCGACTGGCAGGAAACCGACAGTCAGATCAATTTTCGTCGTTTCTTTACTATCAACGGCCTTATTTGCCTCAATATCCAGAACGACGAGGTTTTTTCTCATTACCACGCTTTTATAAAAGCCCTGGTGGATGCCGATATGATTCAGGGGCTGCGTGTGGATCACATCGATGGCCTGTACGACCCCACCGACTACCTGGAGCAACTTCGGAGAGCAGTAGGACAGAATGCCTACATCGTAGTGGAAAAGATCCTGGAAGGTGGGGAGGAGCTGCCCACCTACTGGCCTATTCAGGGAACGACCGGCTATGATTTTCTGGCTCAGGTCAACAACGTTTTTACCCAGAAAGTCAGCGAAGAGGCTTTTACCGAATTTTATCAGAAACTCATCGGCAGCTCTGTGCCCATCAAAAAGCTGCTTCGCGAAAAGAAAGAGTACATCCTGCATGAATACATGGCCGGCGAGCTGGAAAACCTGTACCAGCTATTTCAAAACCTCAACCTGATCGACAAACGGGTGTTTTCGTCCATCCACCGCGACGACATGAAGGATGCTATCGCCGAATTTCTCATTCAATGCCCTGTATACCGCTACTACGGCAATCAGATGCCGCTGGTACCGGAAGAAGCCGCCGCGGTGGAGCAAATCCTGTTCAGCGTAAGGCGCTATGATTCTGACCTGCATCAGGCTGTCAATCTGCTGGAAGAAGTACTTCTCAGAAAGCCCCACAACGCCAATGCTGACTGGAACAACCGCGCGCTATATTTCTACCAGCGCTGTATGCAGTTTACCGGCCCGTTGATGGCCAAAGGTGTAGAAGATACTCTGATGTACGTTTATAACCGCTTCGTGGGACACAACGAAGTGGGCGACTCGCCCGAGGCATTTGGGTACTCGCCCGACGAGTTTCACCAGCTCATGAAGGCCCGGCGGGAAAATTGGCCGCTCTCGCTCAACGGCACCTCTACCCACGATACCAAGCGCGGCGAAGACAGCCGCGCCCGCCTCAACGTACTCACCGATCTGCCCGATGCCTGGATTGAGAAAGTAGAAGAATGGCAGGAACGAAATAAGGACTTGCTTGACACGGGTAGCCCGGATACCAACGACGTGTACTTTATATACCAGGCCCTACTGAGCTCTTACCCCATGCCGGGCCACCAGGAAGAGGAGCAAGGCTTTGGCAAAAGAATGGAAGAGTACCTGCAAAAGGCCCTGCGGGAGGCAAAAAACCACTCTAATTGGGCAGAGCCCAACGAAGAGTACGAAAATGCCGCCGCATCCTTCGCCACTAGTCTGCTGGATAAAAAACGTCCGTTCTGGAAGAGTTTTGAAGCTTTCCACCACGAAATTGCCGATCATGGCATCACAAATTCTCTGGCCCAGACGGTACTCAAGTTCACCTGCCCCGGCGTGCCCGACGTATACCAGGGCTGTGAACTTTGGGATTTTAGCATGGTAGATCCCGACAACCGAAGGCCAGTAGACTTTGCCCGGCGGGAGGCGTGGCTCAGCCAGATGGCCGAGCCGCAGGAGCC
>CATMVR010000689.1 GCA_950075905.1 uncultured Persicitalea sp.
GGCGGGCTGCGAAGCCGACGAGCTGGCCATCAACCGCAACGCCACCGAAGGACTCAATACCATCATCTTTGGCCTAAACCTGAAAGCCGGCGACGAGGTGATTCTGACCAAACAGGATTACCCCAACATGATCAATGCCTGGAAACAGCGCGAAAAGCGGGAGGGTATCAAACTGGTGTGGCTCAATTTTGAACTCCCCAAAGAAAACGACGAGTACTTCGTAGAGAAGTTTGTCAGCGCCTTTACGCCCCGTACCAAAGTGGTGCACATCACCCACCTCATTAACTGGATCGGGCAGGTGCAGCCCGTGCGCAAAATTGCCGACGCGGCGCATAAGCGGGGCATCGAAGTCATTGTAGACGGCGCGCATACCTTCGCGCATCTCGACTACAAAATTCCCGAACTGGGCTGCGACTACTTCGCTACCAGCCTGCATAAGTGGCTCTGCGCTCCCTTTGGCAGTGGTTTGATGTACATAAAGAAAGAGAAAATCAAGGATGTGTGGGCGTTGATGTCGAGCAACGAACCGGATGGAGCAGATATTCGTAAGTTCGAGAGCCTGGGTACGCGCTCCTTTGCTTCTGAAATGGCCATTGGCTCGGCCGTAGACTTTCATAACGGCATCGGCAGCGACCGCAAATTTGCCCGATTGCACTACCTGCAGCGCTACTGGACCGACAAAGCCCGGCAGATTCCGGGGGTGCAGATTCATACGCCCAAAGATCCAAAATACAGCGGCGCCATTGCGCTGGTGTCGGTAGATGGCATGAAACCCGCCGAGGTAGATAGCGCACTATTTACCAAAGCCAAAATCCATACCGTAGGCATTGTGTGGGAAAATATCAGCGGGGTACGGATTACCCCCAATGTTTATACGTCACTTAAAGATTTGGACCGGTTAGTAAATACTATCGATATCATCGGCGGTGAGGCCAAGAAAAAGCAGAAAAGCTAATAGAATCATAACTTTTCCGTTGGCTAGACGAGACGTAGTAAATTATAAGTGAATTGCAATTAAATTTGTGTTGTTCAACTATTTCAGGAAATAATTGTAATCTCAGTAAATTGATCGGGCGGAATTACTACTACTTTGAAATATATCCAGGCGTCCGTTACTTAAAAAACGCATTGAATGTCTACGTCTCGTATCAGAGGGAGTTTTGTGGTTGGGAGTATCCTATCGATCGGATCGGTGGTGATGCTGCTGTACGATGTAGCCTTGCTTTTTTCTGACGAATCCACCCAAGCGCTGGTTAGCGGTTTGCTGACGGGCGGCGCCATCGTGCCGGTCCTGATCATGCTGGCCATTGCCTGGCGCATGACCATCTCCCGCGATTCCTCACAGAGCCAGATGGACTTCATGTACAAAATGACGCACGAGCTGCAGACACCCGTCTCTTCCATCAGCCTGGCGTCAGACATGCTCAGCAATCCGACGGTACTCAATACCCCGGAGCGCCTAAAAAAGTACGTCCGGATGATCCGGGAAGAAAGCAACCGTATGCAATGGCATATCGAGAATGTCCTCCATATTGCCAAGGCAGAGAGCCAGCTCCTGCTGCTAAAACTCGAAAAAACCCCCATCAATGATTTTATTCTGAGTGTCCTGGAAAGGTATGAAGGACAGGTAAACGCCAACCTGAACACCTCGGAGACCCTCATTGCTCTGGATAAGCAGCACTTCATCAATGTCCTGCGTAACCTGATCGACAATGCCCTGAAATACACTCCCGAAAATCCTAACATCCTCGTCAGCACTTACTCCAGCCGAGGTATGCTGATCGTATCGGTCAAGGACAACGGTATTGGCATTGCCAAAAGCGAACAGAAGAAAATCTTCACTAATTTTTACCGGATTCAGGACAACTCCTCCAATGTTAAAGGGTTTGGTCTGGGGCTAAGCTACGTGCAGCAGATTGCAAACGCGCACAACTGGCAGCTGGAACTGGTCAGCAGCAAGGGAGAGGGCAGCGATTTCCGGATTCTTATTCCAATTCCTTCATCGTAGCAGCTGCTCAAAAAGCTCGTCCAGACGCGCAATAGGCCGAATCTCGATAGAAAATGTACTGATATCGAGCCCCTTGGTACTGTACTTGGAGAGATAGATTGTTTCAAAACCCAGCTTCTGCGCCTCGGCGATGCGGCTTTCGATCCGGTTGACGGCCCGCACTTCTCCGCCCAGCCCTACCTCTGCCGCAAAACATACCGAGCCCGGAATGGGGATATCCTCGTAGGAAGACACGATGGAGGTAACCACCGACAGGTCCAGGGCCGGATCGTCGACTTTCAGCCCCCCCGCTATGTTCAGAAACACATCCTGAATACCCAGCCGGAAGCCACCGCGTTTTTCCAGCACCGCCAGCAGCATTTGGAGCCGCTTGGCGTCAAAGCCCGTGCTGCTGCGTTGCGGGGTGCCGTAGTTTGCCACGCTCACCAATGACTGGATTTCGATCATCAGGGGGCGGTTTCCTTCCAGCATGGAGCCGATGGTGATGCCACTCAGGGGCTCGTCGCGCTGCGAAATAAGAATTTCGGAGGGGTTGGTCACCTGCCGCAGGCCCGTGCTGAGCATTTCGTAAATACCCAGCTCGGAGGTACTGCCGAAGCGGTTTTTGGTAGTACGCAAAATCCGGTACGACGTATGCCGGTCGCCTTCAAACTGCAATACGGTATCTACCATGTGTTCGAGCACCTTGGGACCGGCCAAAGAGCCGTCTTTGGTGATATGCCCGATCATAAACGTGGGGGTACCGGTTTCTTTGGCGTACTTCATAAACTCCGCCGTACACTGCCGCACCTGCGACACACTCCCCGCACCGGTTTCGATGAGCGGCGACTGCATGGTCTGGATGGAGTCGATGATGATGACGTCTGGCACAAACTCTTCGATCTGACGGAAAATATTAGTGGTAGCCGTGTCCGTCAGAATGTAGCAGGAGTCACTGCGGCTGTCCATGCGCTCGGCCCGCATCTTGATCTGCTGCTCCGATTCCTCACCCGATACGTACAGCACGCGTTTATCGGCCAGGGTAAGGCCGATCTGCAACATCAGGGTAGACTTGCCGATACCCGGTTCGCCGCCAATCAGCACCAGCGAGCCAGGCACTATGCCGCCCCCCAGGACACGGTTAAGCTCGGCGTCGGTGGTGAGGGTGCGG
>CATMVR010000690.1 GCA_950075905.1 uncultured Persicitalea sp.
CGGCATCCAGTGAATCCAGCGCCGTGGTGGTATCGGCGTTCATGAACAGCAGGTTGGAGCCTGCGGTGGCGGCGATCTTCTTTGCCATCTGCGCCGAATGGCAGGCGGTATCCTTGTGGTACACAAAGCGGCCGGTACTTACCATCCAGCCCATGAGCGCCGGACTGAGCAGCCGCTTGTAGGGTACCGGACATTCGTAGACGCCCAGGGGAATATCGCCCGTTTGCTCCAATATAGTTTCCAGTCGACTTTTCAGGGTATCCTCGCTCTCGTCGGGCAGCACCAGCAGGCTCGAAATAAGCACTACGGCATCCACCCCCGTATTGTGAACCCGTTTGATAAAATCTATATTTTGGTCCAGATCCCGCGTCAGGGTACCGGTAGCCGCCACGGGTACCTTCCCGGCGCTGTACCGTAGCACACTTTTGATGAGCGACAGCCGCTCCGCCACGGTGAGCTGGTACATCTCACTCGACAAACAATTGGCAAATAAACCATTGACCCCGGCCCGCAAATAAAAGTGCGTCAGGGCTTCCAGTCCCCTTTCGTCAATTTCATTGGACTCGGTGAAGGGAGTAATCATGACAGGCCACAGGCCTTGGGGAAGCTTTTTTAATGTTGGCATTATTTAATTTTTTATTGAGTGATTGGGGGTTGTCTTTGTGATGTATTTAAAAAAATAATTAAACCGCAAAGATGCTATGGCGCAAGGGTTTTTCTCTTTGCGACTTCGCGTCTTCGCGGTTTAAATAGGAACAGCTGCTTAGCTAGCCTAATCAAAATAGGTCACAACTTGATAAATATCCTCTTCCTATACAGCCACCAGGCCGGTACGAAATTGACCGCCGTGAAAAACAGCGCGTACAGCATACTGGCCAGTTTGGGGGCTAGTCCGGCCTGAGTCAGCGCCGCTACGCCGATTTCGTTGGGCGTTTGGCCACCCAGGGGTAGGCCATAAAACAGCAGCGCCAGCACGTCGGCCAGTACGTACACCGCAATGGCGTTGGCCCCGAAAATAATACCGGCTTGGGTACCCCCCTTCCGGCCCAGAATATCCATGGCAAAATAGGCCGCCCCCAACACCAGCGCGGCCATGCCCGACGTCACCAGCACAAACGAGCTTGTCCAGAGGTTTTCGTTGACCGGAAAAGCCAGTCCCCACAGGTATCCTACTGCCGTGGTCAGCAGGCCTACCGCCATCAGGTAATTGACCTTCTCGCCGGGTGTGAGGCTGCTCCGGAGCAGGTGCCCGGCCAGCATGCCCGTAATGCCCGTCACGATGGACGGAAAGGTACTGAGGATTCCCTCGGGGTCCCAGGTACCCTGCCACATTTTGCCGGGGAGCCACTGCTGATCCACCCAGGCCGCCAGGTTGAGGCCGGGTTCCAGCATCACGGTACCGTAGCCGGGGGTAGGGACGAGGGTCATCGCCAGCCAGTAAGCTACCAAAATGCTCAGGCCAATCCAGGCCTGCTGCTTCCAGGTAGTGTGAAAAAACAGCAGCGCGCACACCAGAAACACGATGGCAATGCGGTGCAGGGTACCCGTCCAGCGGACATCCGTAATATCAAAGTCGGGCAGGAGGTTCAGAAACATACCTACCGCAAATATTTTGAGCGACCGATAGATGATCTTGGCGTACAGGTCGGTGGGGGGAGTACCCTCGGCCAGCCGGCGAGCGTAGGCAAACACAATGGATACCCCCACCACAAACAAAAAGAATGGCGCGATGAGATCGGTAAATGACAGGCCGTTCCAGTGCGTATGCTGCAATGGATGGTACACATACTCGTCAGAACCCGGAAAATTGACGGTGATCATGGCCGCGATCGTGAAGCCCCGCAGGGCATCCAGAGAAAGCAGTCGGCCGGAGGGTTGAACCATACAGGTATTTCAAAAAAATAAATGAAATTGGTTGGGGTTGTTCAATAGTATTTTTAATACTCCCCACAGTACTATAAGGGCTACTTAACTTTTGATATTAAGCACTTTTCCTAAAATGCATTGAATTAAAATTTAGTTAAATGTTTATGTAAAATGCTGTAAGACATATATTTATAAAGCTAATAGCTAACAACCTAATAGCTAATACCTACTTATGAGGAAATACATTTACATCACGCTTTTACTGCTGTCGGCGGGCTTATTCTGGCGGTGTAAGCCGGGGCAGGAGGCCTCCCGGTCAGAAACGAGTAAGCTACGGGTAAGCTGGAAACTTCTGAGCAATTTTACGGACGTAAAAGACGGCTTCGACGCGTGCTTTGTGCTGACAAACGAAGGCGAAACAACCCTCGGAGCCAGCAACTGGGCGCTGTTTTTCAACATGGCCCCGCGCCCTATTCTTCCCAATAGCTCGCCCCAACCCGCCCGGGTAGAGCATATAAACGGCGACTGGTACAAACTGGTGCCCGAAAAAGGCTTTGCCCTCGCACCCGGCGATTCGGTATTGGTGCAGTACTCCGGCACCGAGGGTGTGATCAAGGAAACCGATGCTCCTCTGGGCCTGTACCTGGTGTACTATGATGAGGCAGGAAAAGAAAAAGGAATTGAGCAGATTGACCGCTATACCATCGAGCCCTTTACGCAGCGGGAACAGGTGTTGCGGGGAGAGGCTGACCAGCTGCCCCTGCCGGATGCCGGGCAGCGCTACCTGGCCAATCTTTCCCTTAGCCCGGTTTCGGAAAGTGAATTATTGCCGATTATACCTTCACCGGTCAGCTATCAGAAAGGCAGCGGTACCTTTCGGCTGGATGGTGCCCTGGCCATTCGGGCCGGAGCAGGACTGGACCATGAAGCCCGCTTTCTGAGAAAGAGCTTGTTTGATAGTATGTCGGCCGATCTGCTTATCAGTAGTGAGACAGGGCGTGGTATCAACCTGTCCATCGAGCCGCTAACCATAAACGGCACTAGTAAAGAAGCCTACCGGCTTACCATCCAAAAAGACGGTATCACTGTGGTCGGCTCCGATGCGGCGGGGGTGTTCTATGGCATTCAGAGTTTACTTTCCCTGATTCCTTACGAGAGCTACGGGGAAAAAAGCGTAGAGCTGCCGGTAGTAACGGTGGAAGACGCCCCGCGTTTTCATACCCGGGGGCTGCACCTGGACGTCAGCCGGAATTTTCAGACCAAGGAAACCATCCTGCGCACGCTGGACCTG
>CATMVR010000691.1 GCA_950075905.1 uncultured Persicitalea sp.
CCGCGAAACCGGTCAGATGGCCGCCGAGTACTTTCTCAAAAAAGGCTTCAAGCACTTTGCCTTTTACGGCTTTCGGGACATTGTGTGGTCGCGCGAGCGGGCCGAGGGCTTTGAGGAACGGATCGGGCGGGCCGGGCAGGAGGTGCACTACTTTGAGCACCGCAAGGCGCGCAGCAGCGAGCTGTGGTACTACAAACCCAGTTCGCTGGGCAGCTGGCTCAAATCCCTCCCCAAGCCAGTGGCCCTGATGGCCTGCGACGACAATCAGGGGCAGCATATTACGGAGGCCTGCCGTTTGTCGGGTATCCGCATACCGGAAGAGGTAGCCGTGCTGGGGGTAGACAATGATGTCATGCTTTGCGAGCTGTCTGATCCGCCTCTGTCGAGTATCGCCCTTGACGTAGAAAAGGGCGGCTATGATTCCGCCCAGCTCCTCGATCAGATGATCCGGAACGGTACCTCGGCGGGCTATGACATTATAGTCAAGCCCACGCAGGTAGTCACGCGGCACTCCACCGACATCTATGCTACCAACGATACCTGCATTGCCACTTCGCTCAAATACATCCACCAGAACATTGACAAAAACCTGCAGGTAGAAGACATCGTAAAGCAGGTACCCCTCTCACGCCGGGCGCTGGAAAAACGGTTTCAGGATATTACCGGGTACCCCATCTACAAGTACATCTTCAATCTCCGCATTGAGAAATTCACCCAAAAGCTACTCGATACCGACATGTCAATCTTCGAAATAGCCCTGGACATGGGTCTGAACGATAGTAAGAACATCGCCCGGCAGTTTCGGCAGGTCAAGGGCTGCACGCCCATCGAGTACCGGCAGCGGTATTTGGCCGGAAAGTAGCCATACACTTTTAAACCAATTTTGCTCCTAATTTCCTGGTATAGGCCTGGAAAATTATGTACTTGTGCACGTACTGTTTCCAGCTAAACCTTAAAAATACGGGCTAAAATAGTGCAATCGGTTGCTAAATTACATCCCTTGCTTTCCGCGCAGAGACCAGTTTGGGCGCTCAGAGGGGAGCTCTTAAAGAAGAACGCCGGATCACCAGTTCAGATCGTACCACGATAGTACTGATATGGCTGATATCTGAAATACCCCGCAGGTGGTTGACCAGGTTTTGGGCGGCGATTTCTCCCATATCCCGGCCGGGGTAGTCTATGGTAGTAAGTTGAGGATCAATGATTTTGCCTATGGTGTCGTTGTTAAAACCCACAACGGCTATATCTTCCGGAATCCTGATTCCGTGCTCTTTGAGTGTTTGCATGCACACGGCCGCCGAAAAATCATTAGTCAGAAAGACCCCATCCGGCCGGGGCTTCATTTTCAGAATCTGCAAAGCTGCTTCCACTCCGCACTGTTCGCTCAAATCTTTGATCAGCACATATTTGTCGTCAAAAGGGATGCCGTGTTCGGTGAGGGCGGCTTTGTATCCTTTGTAGCGTTGGGCGTACACATTGCGTTTGAGGCTGGCGGTGACCAGCACAATGCGCCGGCAACGCTGTTCGATCAGGTGTTGAGTAGCCAGGTAGCCACTCCTGAAATTGTCGATGATGACTTTTGCGTTGTTGGACTCCTCTTCTACGCGGTCAAAGAAAATAACCGGAATGCCTTTTTCCTCAAAGGGCCGGAAGTGTTCAAGCCCTTCCGTATCGAACGATAGCGAAGCGATGACACCATCCACTCTCTTGTGAAAAAAGTTGAGGGCATTGGCAGCTTCTTTCTCAAAGCTTTCCGAAGAGTGCGCTATGATGAGATCATACCCGGCTTCGGAGGTGACTTTCTCAATTCCGCTCAGTACGGAGGTGATGAAGGTACTATTGAGCTCATGCACCATGACTCCGATGGTATTGGTCTTTTGCTTCCGGAGGCTGCTGGCGAAGTTGTTGTGCCGGTAGCCCAGTTCACGGGCCGCCTCCCGGATACGCTCCCGGGTTTTAAAACTGATCGTGGGGTTGTCCTGCAATCCGCGGCTTACCGTAGAAGAGGAAATATCCAGTTTTTGGGCAATGTCATAGATAGTCGCTTCTCTTTTCAATTCCATGAGTGCAATCGTTTGCGCAAACAACGTAAAAAAACCGATACTTTCTAAGTATTTATTTTCGGGGAAGACATAGGATGAATTCCGGTTAAAGTTTTCAAACGTCTTTAAAGTGCTTATAGTCAGGTAAATAATATATTTACTCCAAAAGATATTTGTTTGTATTGTCCGGGGTCGCTTCCGAACTTCTGCAAAATATCACTACTGGACTTCCATGAAACCTATATTTTCTTCAAAAATTTACACAATCGGTTGCACTATTATTTTTTTTCTGTATGTTTGCCAGTGTAAATCTGACCGTACATGAGGCCTGGCACAGTAAACATACGCATAGGGCAGCCTGACTGCCTTTCTTAGAATTATTTGCCAACCCAAACAATCCCAAACCTTTGTTCAATCTTATCTCCATTTGTTCTATGAGACAACTCGACCTCTGTTTTTTTCAAAGGCAATTACGGTATCTTATGATGTCGTGTATTTTGCTGCTAACCGTCTCTGCGTTTTCGCTTCATGCGCAAACGGTGCAGGGCGTCATCAAATCAGGTAACAATGAGCCGATACCGGGTGCCTCCGTATTGGTGAAGGGAACTACCCGGGGCACCTCGGCCGATAGCGAGGGCAAGTATTCCATCAACGCTGCATCCAGCGAAACGCTGGTGTTCAGTTCCATTGGTTTTAAAACCACAGAAATGCCGGTGGGTAATCGCACTACCCTTGACGTTACGCTGGAAGAAGATCTGTCTACCCTGAGCGAAGTGGTGGTAGTTGGGTATGGTACCCAGAAGAAAGTGGACATTACCGGTGCGGTGGCCAGTGTGAATCTGGAAACGCTGCGTAATTCGCCCAATACCAACATTGGCCAGTTTTTGCAGGGTACTGTTCCCGGTCTGAACGTGGGTCTTTCTACCAGTGCGGGCGGTACGCCTCCTATTTCTATCCGGGGCCGGGTGACGCTAAACGGTAGTCAGAGCGTTCTGATTATTTTGGACGGTATTCAATATACTGGATCGCTCTCTTCCATCAACCCCGACGATATTGCTTCCATTGATGTGTTGAAAGACGCCAGCTCTACGGCCGTCTACGGTGCGCAGGCAGC
>CATMVR010000692.1 GCA_950075905.1 uncultured Persicitalea sp.
CTGGCGTATCATCGCCAGCGTCTCCGGGGCCATACGCACCCGTCCCCTTGCCCTGGCCATCCGGACCGACACCTCCAAGTTTCATACAACTACCCCCATCCGTTTTTTTGATACGCAGACTTTGCCCACCTTTCAGCCGTTTGAGCTTCCTAACGAAAACGATGGTATCATCGAAAAGTACAAATTTGAACGCTACCCCCTGTACGTTGAGCTACAGACCGCCACCGGGCAGGTGTTTCGCGTGTTGGGGCTGCACCTGAAAAGCAAGGGGATTTTCGATGCGTACGAATGGAGCAAATGGTGGGCCGTAGCCGACGCCAACCGCAAGAAACTGATTGCGCAGGCCTCCCGGATTCGGGTGGAGTTTCTGGACAGGTACCTCGGCGATCCGGCCACCCAGCGCATTCCGCTGCTAGTCTGTGGGGATATCAACGATGGGCCCGGCATGGATGCCAGTGAAAAAAGACTCTTTGGGAGTGCCGTAGAGCGACTGATGGGCAATATCTGGCGGCCGTTTCTGTGCCTGGGCAATGCCCTGTTTGATACGCTGTCGCCGAAAGACCAGGACAATCTCCGCTTCGACAAGATCTACACGACTACTTTCAAGGACCCAATTTTTAACAATGTGTGGCACCGCGAGTGGATCGACCACGTGCTGTACAGCATGAACCGCGCCGAGTGGGTCACGAATGCGAAGGTTGACACCGAAATGCCGGACGGGAAGAAAATATGGGATAAATACAAGCACGCCTCCGATCATCTGCCGATTACGGTAGAGGTACACCTGGATTAGTGGCAGACAAAGGTACCATTTACCTCACAAACCGGATGCTGAGCGGGTAGTGGTATACCTTGCCAACAAAATCATTGACCTCTGATTTTCCATCGGGATAAGGGGATCATCTGGTACAAAAAGCAGGAATTGATATGGCATTCGGGAATCTGAGCGCCGGGGGTACAAGCAATTGAGCGAATTTAGCTAATTTAGCGGTTTCGTAAAAAAAAATAATTCAGTTACCCTGCTACATGGAAAGATTTACCGGACTAATCGGAGTTGCGCTCATCCTGGGAACCGCTTATGCCCTTTCAAACAATCGTAAAGCAATCAATTACCGCACCGTGGGGGTTGGCCTCGGTATTCAGTTCGGTTTAGCAGTTTTTATTCTTCGGACAGATGTGGGCCGGGCCATATTTCAATGGCTGGGCGACAAGGTGACCAAGCTCCTTTCTTTTTCTGATCAGGGAGCCGATTTTGTGTTCGGAACGCTGGTGCGCAGCGACCTGATGGTGAAGGCCTTCGGGCCGGGAAATGATTTTGTGTTTTTCTTTAAAGTAATCCCTACTATTATTTTCGTAGCGGTACTGGTCAACATGCTCTACCATCTGGGCATCATGCAGCGTGTGGTGGCGGTGATTGCCCGGGGGGTGTACTGGCTCATGGGTGTGAGCGGATCAGAAGCCCTTTCCAACGTAGCAAGTACCTTTGTGGGGCAGGTAGAAGCGCAGATTATGATTAAGCCTTACCTCAAAGGCATGACCAATTCGGAGCTGATGGCCTCCATGACGGGAAGCTTTGCCTGCATTGCCGGGGGAGTGATGGCGGTTTACATTTCGCTGGGTGTACCGGCTCCCTACCTCATTGCCGCCAGTCTGATGGCCGCCCCGGGAGCGCTGGTCATTTCCAAGATCGTATATCCCGAAACGGAAGTTTCCGAAACAAAGGGGAATATCAAGCTGGAAATCAAGAAAACGCACGTTAACCTGCTGGACGCCGTAGCGGCCGGGGCCAGCGAAGGCCTCAAAGTAGGCTTCAATGTAGTAGCTATGTTGATTGGATTTATAGCGCTGGTGGCACTGTTTGATTATCTGCTCGGAAAAGTAGGGGGTATTTTTAGTTTCCCGGAATTGAGCTTCAACTACGTGCTGGGCAAACTTTTCTCGATTTTTGCCTGGGCTATGGGCGTTCCTTCCAAGGATGTAGAAGTGGCCGGTGCCTTGATGGGAACCAAAATGGTGATCAACGAATTTGTGGCCTACCTCGACCTCGTGAAAGTAAAGGAAGTACTTGATCCCAAAACGCTCGTCATTACAAGCTTTGCGTTGTGTGGCTTTGCCAATTTCAGTTCCATTGCCATTCAGGTAGGGGGCATCGGCGAGTTGGCCCCCTCGCGGCGCTCCGACCTGGCCCGTTTGGGTTTTCGGGCGTTGATCTGCGGTACCCTCGCCTCCTACATGTCCGCTACTTTTGCTGGCCTATTGATGTAAGAATGGCTAACGCCGTAAAAGCAAAACCCGGTGCCGCTAATTGCTGCACCGGGTTTTATTTTTACAGTTGACTGAATACTAGTGAATTGAAATAGAGAATGGCATCCGGGCCTGTAATCCCTGCATGTTCATCAGTTCGCGGTACATTTTCACGTAAGGGGCCAGTTCGCCCAGTTGCCGGCCCATGGCTTTCTCCTCCGACTTCCCGATCATTTTATTGATCATGTCCTGTACAGGATTTACTTTTTCGGGATAAAACCGTACCCGGTAGTCCGCCTCTTCCAGATTGGCCGCTTTGGCTGCAATCCGGATGGCTTCGTCGAGGCCGCCCAGTACATCTACCAGCCCGACCGACTTCGCCTCTATACCCGACCATACCCGGCCGGAGGCCACGTCGCGCAGTTTTTCTACCGGCATATCGCGGCCCTGCGCGGCTTTACGGGTAAAGGTAGCATAGCCTTCGTTGACACTATTTTGAATTTTAGCTTTTTCAAACTCGGTCATCTCGCGGGTAAGCGTGGGCCAGTCGGCATGGGGGTTGGTCTTTACCTGGTCAAAGGTGATTCCCAGTTTGCTATCCATAAAATCCTGCACATTGAAAAGCATGGCGAATATGCCAATAGAACCCGTGATGGTGGTAGGCTGGGCCACAATGGTATCGCAGGCCATAGCCATGTAGTACCCGCCCGACGCCGCCACGTCAGACATCGACGCGATGACCGGCTTTTTGGCCGCCGTGAGTTTGATCTCGCGCCACATGACGTCCGAGGCCAGCGAGCTGCCACCGGGGGAGTTGATCCGGATGACGACGGCTTTGATCTTATCGTTTTCACGAATCTTTCTGAGTTCTTTCACAAACTTATCAGAACTGATGTAGCCTTCGCCTGCCTC
>CATMVR010000693.1 GCA_950075905.1 uncultured Persicitalea sp.
TATCAAAGAAGGACAAGCCGTCAGGATTATTCAGCATGGTATACCCATGGAGGCCACGGTGTATCTGGTGGGGCGGATGCTCGAAGGAGATACCCGCACGCTGAATGTGCACGCGCACGTTACGAACGAAAAGCAGGAAGCACAGCTCATTCCGGGGGCCTATGTGAATGCCTACATCCGTACCGGCAACCGCACAGCCCTGACGGTACCCAGTGAAGCCGTAGTGCGGAAGGGGAATACCGGCTTCGTATATGTGCTGGAAAGCAACCAGACTTTCCGGAGGATACCCGTCGAGTTCGGCAGTACTTCTGACAATGGCAATATGGAAGTGATTACCTCCGTACCGCTGACCGGCGAGAGGCTGGTGGTAAAGGGTGCGTATCTGATTGACGCCGAGCTGGCCAAGCGCAGCGAGCCGGCGGAAGAATAGCAGCAAGGAATGCATAAGTTAACGCGAATTCGGAATTATCTATTTGATATTCAGTAGATTATAGTTAGAAAAATCTAAGATCAATGATAGATTTTCTGGTTATGGCGATGGTTTAGCCCCAGCGGGGCTCACTGTTTGTAGCAAAGACATTCAGTGGACCTGCACAAGCTCCGTCAGGAGCGGCCTGTTTCCTGGAAACAGGCCGCTCCTGACGGAGCTTGTTGGATACTTTATAGTACGGCAACTACAAACAGGTCGCCTCGCTGAGGCTTTTCTGTGGAGTCAGATCGAGATTTTGGGAAGCCTGTACCAGGAAACTCTATCGAATTCACGTTAAGTTAAGTAAAACCACCAAAGCCAGAGCTTGACCGATAGTGCTCTACAACAAAAGGCCAGAGGCGCAATGTTACGCGGCTCTGGCCTTTGTATTTTAGAAATCAATACTACTGCGCTACGCCTCCACCGGAGCTTCCGATAAGATGGCCTTGATGATCCGTAGCGGCACCATCACCCAGTCGGGGCGTTCTTTGAGTTCGTGATTCAGGTCATAAATGGCCTTTTCCAGCAGATACGTTTGCAGCAACACCCCGAGGTCATTCTGATCTTTGGGGATAAAGTCGCTGTCCTGCACGGTTTCGAGGTACGACTGCATGAAGAGGCCCGACACGTACTGAATCCACATTTCGGCAAAAGGCGTCAGCTTGGGAATATCTTCTTTCCTGATCTGATTATTGAGCAACAAACCCGCGTAGGCGGCGTAGTTGAACGAGTGAATCATGGACGCCACATCGCGCAGAGGGGAGCGTTTGAGCCGGCGCTCGCTAAAACTCCGGATCGGATCACCGCCAAAATCACAGATGGCCAGGTCTTTTCCCGTAAACAGAATATGGCTCAGGTCATAATTCCCATGAATACGGATTTTGACCACATCCAGCTTTTTATCGTAGATTCTTTTTAGCAAAGTAAGTACCTCGCTTTTCCGTGAAAGTACATCCTGGGCTTCTTCGCGTACCTCTTCCGAAAGCTTTTTCAGATTCTGAGCCTGATTCTGGTACGTTGCCCGCACCAGCGATTGCAGACCCGCAAAGAGCGAGCGCTGGTAATGAAGCGAGAAGCCCTCCGGAGTAAAATCGCCATTGCCACCGTCCGCCAGCGCCTTGTGCAGCTCGCCGGTACGTACCCCCAGCAGTCGCACCGCTTCTATAATGGGGCCACCCAAAAGATCCTTGTACTCATCAGGAATATCCTCGTAGGTCACCGGATCAAATATATCCCTTTTAATGATCGGCTCGGGGCGCTTATCCGTTTCCAGTGACAGGATACGCTCATAGTAGTTGTTCATCCGTTCCAGCATAAACTTCCACCCTTCCCCGTGACTCTCCACCATTTTTTGTAACAGCCCCAGCGCCAGCACGTCTTTACCGATTTTCCACTCTACCGTGCCCGCAAAGGGGAGCATGTGTTCAAAATCGGCCTTCTCCGTCAGCATGCGGGTTATTTCCGTATCCGGATTGGTCGTTTTTTCTACCCGGCGGTACAACTTCAGCGCGTAGCTGTTGTCGTAGGTAATAAAGGTTTCGTGCCCGTTGGCGCGCATTTTGGTTTTCATGTCGTCGGGGGTGGGCAGGTCGTCGGCCTGATGGGTATGGAAGGCCAGGCTACCCCCTTTCCACTTCACCGTAGCCCCTTTACCCAGATTGGCCAGCAAATACCGGTGCATATCTACGGTGTAGTAAGCGTCTACGAGCAAGCCCTCCTCTTTGCCTACTTTCAGATGGGCAATCACCGCGGGCGGGCAGTTTTCTGATATTTTGCGGGAGGCATCGTCCTGCACAAAGGCCAAAGGCAGCTGGTAGTGTTCGGGCAGGCCGCTTTCGTAGTGTACCTCCAGTAACAGCATCTGGATTTTATGTTCGCCCAGATCCAGCTCCACCTGCTCGGCAATTTCGATACTGACCACCGTACGCTCCCCGCCAACAAACCAGCTCACGCTGTTGAGGTACTTGTTCAAAATCCTGCTTTCCAGTACCCTGGTGGTTTTCTTATCTCCTATATCGTCCCAGCTCGTGAGGCTGAATGACGGCAGAGACTGGCTGTCGCTGATCTCGGGATGTGCTTTTTCAAGCACAAACCACTGGTAGCCGTGCGAGCCCATGGTGAAGAAATAGGGGCTGTCTTCGTGAATAACCGGGAAGCGGTTCTTGCTGAATACATCTACCGGCAGATAGCCCTTGTACTCGTCCAGGTCCAGCTCAGCGGGCTGCGTATAGCGCGACAGGTTGGCCAGGACCAGAATCGTCTCGTCCTCGTAGGTACGGGTAAATGCCAATATCTTGGGGTTGGTGACCGGAATAAAACGCATGTCACCCCGGCTGAACGCCTTGTATTTTTTGCGCATGGTGATCATCCGCTTCATAAACCATAGCAGCGACGACGTATTGCGGCGCTGGGTTTCCACATTGACCGACTCGTAGTGGTACTCGGGGTCCAGGATCACGGGCAGGTACAGCCGTTGCGGGTTGGTTTCGGAAAAACCCGCGTTGCGGTCGGGCGACCACTGCATGGGCGTACGCACGCCGTCGCGGTCGCCAAGGTAGAAGTTGTCGCCCATGCCGATTTCATCGCCATAGTAGATCACGGGGGTACCATTGAGCGAAAACAGCAGGCAGTTCATGAGCTCGATCTTGCGCCGGTTGTTGTCCACGAGTGGCGCCAGCCGGTGCC
>CATMVR010000694.1 GCA_950075905.1 uncultured Persicitalea sp.
ATGATTGATTCGAGGGCATCGCTCAGGATGGCGTTGGAGTCAGTCAGGTAATAGGCAAAAAACTTCAAACCTGACAGCACGATGCTCACCACGAAAGACAGCAGAATCAGACGGAATTTACGCTTATTTTGGTTTATTTGCATTTTTAATACTGTTCAATCACCGTAAAGGTATCAAGAATATACTTGTTTATGACCACCGATAATAATTGGGAAACTCTTACAGATAAGGTAGTATACGAAAATCCCTGGTTAAAATTGCACCACCGCGACGTGATCAATCCAGCCGGGAAAGAAGGTATTTACGGATTGGTTAGTTTTAAGAATAAGGCCATCGGCATCATCCCCCTTGATAAAGACAACAATCTGTACCTGGTGGGTCAGTTTCGGTATACTCTCAACGAATACTCCTGGGAGATACCCGAAGGGGGAGGCCCTCTGGGCGAAGAGCCGCTAGACGCCGCCAAGCGGGAACTGAAAGAGGAAACCGGACTTGTAGCCGATAAATGGACTAAGATTGCCCGGATTCATACCTCTAATTCGGCTACCGACGAAGAGGGGTTTCTCTACATAGCCGAAGAGCTGAATCAGTATGAGCAGGAGCCCGAAGATACCGAAGAACTGGCAGTGAAAGTAGTGCCCCTGGCCAAAGCCGTTGATATGGTGATGCGCTCGGAGATTACCGACGCGCTATCAGTCTGCGGAATTATGATGGCGGCACGAATAAAGGGAATCTGATATGCTGGCATCTTTTCTTTACGGACTCATAACCGGCATACTGCTCTGCTTTACGTTCGGGACCGTATTTTTTTCGCTGGTACAGAATAGTGTGGACAATGGCTACAAGAGTGGGATAAAGATTGCTCTTGGGGTGCTGGTTTGTGATGCCATCTTTGTTTTCTTTGCCATATTTGGTACCACCTTGCTACCCCACATCGACAACTTTGAAAAATGGATGGCGGGTGCGGGTATTGTCTTCCTGATGGTACTTGGATTGAACAATGTACTCCGCAATCAACCGCAGATAGCCTACCCAAAAACCCGGTTTGGCAATTTTATATTTTACTTTACTACCGGTTTCCTGCTAAATGGCCTCAATCCCGTCAACTTTATCAGTTGGGTAACTATCGCTACCTATATTCGATCCACGCTGCACTACGATCTAAACCAGGTAGTACTCTTTTTCCTGGCCAGCCTTCTGGCGGTATTTCTGACTGAGTCCGGAATCGCCCTTTCTGCCCACAAACTAAAAAGGATATTTACCCCCCGTACCGTCAAGGTTTTCAATCAGGTAACGGGGGTGGTATTCATACTGATCGCTTTTCAAATAGCTTACTCCGCTTTTTTGAAGTAAAACCTATCGGAGATCATTGGTAATAACCGCTTAGTTTGAGATACGTCTCCCAGTCTTCAATCAGGTTTTTCTTCAGGACGCGGGGAAACTTGTGCTGTCCGCCCATTTTGCCTTTGGTTTCCATCCAGCCATAAAAGGCCGAATTGGGCAGTACAGTAACGAAAATATCTTTAAGAGCGTGCTTGCGCTCCACGGCGTAGTCGTCGTTGAGCTCGTTGAGTTTTCGGTCAATGAGCTCCTTCATTACCGCCGGATCTACCTCCTGCTCGCTGCCAATATACCAGTGGTGCGCAAAAAGATTTTCGTGCGATATACCCGCTACGGTAAACTCTTTGATGGTAATGCCAAGTTCGTTGGAGATACTGTCAATGGCCTTGTTCATATTATCTACGGACAAATGCTCGCCGCAGAGGCTCAGAAAATGCTTGGTACGGCCGGGGATATTGATCTCAGCCCTCTCCTTATCCACAAATTTTACGGTATCACCAATCAGGTAGCGCCAGGCACCCGCACAGGTCGAAATCAGCAGGGCGTACTCTTTGCCTTCCTCCACTTCGTCGATCATGAGTGTCTCAGGATTGTCCACGATTTCCCCATCGGGGGTAAAATTCTGGTCGTTGAAGGGCACAAACTCGAAGAAAATGCCGGTATCCAGTACCAACTGCATACCCTGAGCGCTGGGTCGGCGCTGGTAGGCCAGGAAACCTTCGGAAGCAAGGTAGGTGTCGATGTAGATGAGAGGTTTGCCCAGCAACCGCTCAAACCCTTTTTTGTAGGGTTCAAAAGATACCCCACCGTGGCCGAATACCAGCAGGTTGGGCCATATTTCGTGGATATTCTTGACCTGGTAGTGGTCGATTATCTTTTCCATGAGCAGCTGAATCCAGGCCGGTACACCCACTATAAAGCCGATGTCCCAGTCTTTGGCCTGTAACGTAATCTCTTCCAGTTTCAGAGCCCAGTCGGTCTCGGCCGCAATTTTCTCGCCGGGTTTGTAGTAGGGCTTAAACCAGAAAGGTATCTGACTGGCGTTGATACCACTCAGGTCGCCCTCGTAGTGGTTTCCTTTTTCATTCAGACTGGTACTTCCTCCCAGCATCAAAAAGCCTTTTTCGTAGAGCTTATCGGGAAGGTTTTTGTACTTTCCCAGGCTCAGAATCTGCCGGATACTGGTCCGCTGCATGGCTTTTGACATGGCGTTGGTAACCGGAATATGCTTGGTGGAGGCCTCTGAGGTACCCGAACTCAGCGCAAAGTACTTTACACGACCCGGCCAGGTAATGTTTCTTTCCCCATTCAGGAGCCGTTGCCACCACTCCCCGTAGATTTTGTTGTAGTCATACACAGGGACGTTGCTTTTGAATTTTTCGTAAAACTCACGGGGTTCGCCAAATAGCGAACTGCTCAGAATTTCTTCGAAATCATATTTTTCTCCAAATTCGGTATAGCGGGCTTTGGCTAATAGCTTGGATAAGGTCTTTTTCTGCTGTTTGAACGGGTGTACCTTTTTGCGGGATGCCAGGAGGTTCCCAAAGCGTATGCCTCTTTTCAGCAAGCTTCCAATAATGGCCATAGGTATAAAAAAGTTAAATTCAGAATTGGATCACGAACAACTAGCTGTCAGTCAATGCACGTTTTGGATTGCCAAAAGATAGTGGTTTGGGTTATTCAACCGCGGGTATCTGGGCAACGGGGAAGGGCCAGGCGGAAATAGAATCCAGGGCACTGTATGCCGTCAGATCGTACTGGCAGGGTACTACCGATACGTAGTTCTGCGAAAGTGCCCACTCATCGGTA
>CATMVR010000695.1 GCA_950075905.1 uncultured Persicitalea sp.
GTACCGGGGGCCGACGACGTAATGCTGCACTACCAGAGTACCTCTTTTCATGATGCCCTTTACCTGCGCGATGTGCTGGGCCTGCGGCCGGCACCCGAGTTTGAAGCCTGGCTCCTGCGCACGGGAATCTTTGACGAGCAGCTCCGGCCCGTTGACTCTGCGGCGCGGCAGCGGCTATTGCAAATGATCCCACAAGACAAGTAATCAGCGCTATGGCCGATCTGATACATACCGACGACTGGGAGTACCTGCGGCAACATACGCCCGCTCGCCTGGCTCTGGGCCGGGCCGGGCACAGCCTGCCTACCCGGCAGCTGCTGGCCTTCAACATGGACCACGCCCGGGCCCGCGATGCGGTGCATTCCGGGCTTGATATGCCAAAGGTAAAAAGTGAACTGGCGACGTTTGGGCTCCCCGTCCTGCACCTCCGAAGCCAAGCCGCTGACCGCCGGGAGTACCTGCTCCGGCCAGACTATGGCCGGCAGCTGCATGAAACCTCCCGGAAACAACTTGACGAAGGACAGTACCCACCCACCGACCTCTGTATTGTGGTTGCCGACGGCCTTTCGGCCCAGGCGGTAAATCATCACGCGGTAGAAGTCATCAAAGAGCTATTGCCAATCCTGAAAGAAAAGCACTGGCAACTGGCCCCCCTCTGCCTGGTGGAGCAGGGGCGGGTAGCTATTGCGGACGAAATAGGTGAAAAGCTAAAAGCCAGGATGGTATTGATTCTGCTTGGCGAGCGCCCCGGACTGTCCTCTCCCCATAGCCTGGGGGCCTACCTTACCTACGGGCCGCGGGTGGGCCTGACGGACGAAAGCCGCAACTGCGTGTCCAATATCCGCCCCGATGGGCTGACCTACGAGCGGGCGGCAGAAAAAATAATGTATCTTTTGCAGGAAATGAAAACGCTTGGCCTGAGTGGGGTAGGCCTGAAAGACGATTCTGCCGGGTATCTTTCCGACTAGCTCAGCGGAGCTTGGGGAGTTGGGTATTCATATCAAACTTTATCACTACGGGTTTGCCCGAGGCGCGTTCCAGCATAGGGGTCAGGAGTTTTCGGGCATTTTCCTTGGTCTGTTCCAGAATACCCATATCCAGCGCTGACTGCCTGATTTGCTTCTCAGCCTGCTGATACCCCTGTTGCACCAGCTGGGCCTCATCCATAAAGGTATACTCTGTATTGTATACCCGCGAACGGTCGTGGTCGATCTTGAATACGCAGAGCTCCGGGTCGGGGAGGTGTACCACCAGCGTTTCGCTTTCTGCAACAATGTCGTCGAGGTCCAGTTTGGTCAGATCCACGCAGCCGATCGCCTCTCCCTGCACTATCAGGACCGCCTTGGCGTCGGGCAGCCACTGCTTGGTAATCTGCTGTTCTACTACGTCTTTGAAGTTATAGCGTACTAGTTCCAGTCTTCCCAGCGAAGTGATTTCCTGCAAAACTATCGTTTGGGAGGTCTCAGTTTTATTTTCCCCGGAAAACCAGTCGGGTAGCCAGCTGTTGGTACGGTAGCTTTCCCAAAGCGAAATAACTCCCAGGATAAGGATGACGTAAATAAACAATCGGAAAAGTACCTGAATAAGGCGCATGGGGTTGGGGTAAGGTAATCGGGTGAGTGATGTACTCTACTCCTTATAACGCGGGAAATTGCTGCTTAATTCCGCTGGGGTAAGGGATCGCGACTCATTTTTTGGGCCAGGGAGCTGACAATGATGAGCTGGAAGGCATGGTAGAGCATGAGGGGGAGCAGCAGTAGCCCCCCGCCCGCCATACCGGCAAACAGTACCTTCGACATCACCGCTCCCTGCACCAGCGATTTCTTAGAGCCGCAAAAAAGGGCCGTAATGGAGTCTTCCCGGTTGAAGCCCAACAGCCGCGTAAGGGAGAGGATGATGCCATACACCAGCCAGAACAAGCCAATGACTCCGATGCTCAGCAGCAGCAGATCCAGCCAGCTCACCGGCGCGAATATCCGGTTGGCGAAAGACTCACAGAACGTGGTGTACACAATGAGGATAATAATGGTCTGATCAAAATAACGAAGCCGCACCCGGTGCCGGTCGGCAAACCACCCCAGCCGGCTGTGCAGAAGAATACCCAGTAGCACCGGAAGTACTACCTGCACGATGAGCTTGATGATTACGTCGGTCAGATCAAAACTGGCAGAAGTGGTGTTCATGGCCCAGCCGATCCAGATCGGGGTCACAAATACCCCAATCAGGCTGGAAATACTGGCGTTGAAAATGGCCGCCGGCAGATTGCCACGGGCCAGCGACACCATCACCACGGCCGACGAAACCGTGGAAGGTAGCGCGGCCAGAAAAAACAGGCCGAGCCAGATCTGCTGGCCCTCCTGGCTAGCGAAGAGCGGTTTTATAAGTAAAATAAGCAGCGGAAAAAGCAGGAAAGTAGCCGAATGTACCAGCAAATGCAGGCGGGCATTGCTCAGGCCCGCCCGCAGCTGATCGCGGCTGAGTTTGAGTCCATAGAAAAAAAAGATAGCCGATACGCCGTAGTTTGCTATATTGGCCAACGGAACCGGCGAGGCATCCGTGCCCGGCAAAGGCCAGAGGTACGCCAGAAAAATACTGACCAGCAGAGAGAACAGAAAGCCGTCGAGGCCAGCGCGCTGGGCTACGAACAGCACAGACTGCAAGGGAGTTTTGGGATGTTGAGCCACCAGAAAAAATGATAAGACAGACAAAAAAAAGGAATTCTTTCGGGATATGAAACTTTACTTTCTTTCGGGAGTGGTACTGATCGCCGCCCTGGTAGCTGGCTTTACCCGCTCAGGTACCCCCACCGCGCCACCCACCCGCCCCAATGTACTCTTCATCCTGACCGACGATCAGGGCTGGGGCGATCTGAGCCTGCACGGCAATCCGATTCTACAAACACCCCAATTAGATAGCCTGGCGCGAAGCGGCGCGCAGTTTGACCGGTTTTACGTGAGTCCGCTCTGCGCGCCGACGCGGGCGAGTTTGCTCACCGGCAGGTACCACCTCCGCACGGGCACGGTGTCGGTATCGCGCAGCCTGGAAGTAATGGACGCCGGTGAGACCACTCTGGCCGAAATCTTCAAAGCCAACGGCTACGCCACCGGCTGCTTTGGCAAGTGGCACAACGGCGAGCACTACCCCAAC
>CATMVR010000696.1 GCA_950075905.1 uncultured Persicitalea sp.
AAAACATGATGCCCAGTGGTTGTGAAGTGGACGTGACGGGTACATTGAGCATGTACGCCCTGCAATTGGCCTCCGGTTCTCCCAGCGCACTCGTTGACTGGAACAACAACTACGCCGACGATGACAATAAGTGCGTGCTGTTCCACTGTGGCAACTGGGCAAAATCTTTTTTACCCGATATAGAAATAAGTACCGCCCCCATCCTGGGTACCACCGTAGGAGAGGAAAACACCTACGGAGCGCTGTCGGGTCGTACGCCGGCTATGCCGCTTACCTACGGCCGGATCAGTACCGACGATCCCAAGGGAATCATCAAAGCCTACGTGGGGGAAGGCGAACTGACCAACGATACCCTGAGAACATTCGGCAACCGGGCCGTGGCCCAAATCCCGAATTTGCAGGATCTCATGCAATACATCTGCCGAAACGGCTTTGAGCACCACGTCGTGATGAATGCCTCCAAAACGGCCGGAAGGCTGAAAGAAGCGCTGGGCAACTATATGGGGTGGGAGGTAGCGAGCTTTCATTGATTGCAGGCTTAAAACACGTCAACCTTAGGCTAATATTTCGAAACCATGTCTGAACAAGAACTTGCCCGACTGTCGGTAGAATACCGAAAAAAAATCCTGAAATACATTTATAAGGCCAAAGCCGGGCATACGGGCGGAAGCTTGTCGTGTATTGATATTCTGAACGTGTTGTACAACGATGTAATGAATGTAGGCCCCGAAAATTTCAGTTCACCCGACCGCGACCGTTACATCCAAAGCAAAGGGCATACTGTCGAAGCATTATTCGTAGTGCTGGCCGATAAAGGCTTTTTCCCGGAATCGGATCTGGAAACGCTGTGTCAGTATAAGTCCCACTACATTGGGCACCCTACCCGCAAAGTACACGGCGTGGAGCAGAACACTGGCGCATTAGGCCACGGCTTGTCACTTTCGGTGGGAACGGCTATTTCCGCCAAGCTCGACGACAAAGATTTCCGGGTATTCACCCTGCTGGGCGATGGGGAACTACCCGAGGGTTCCAACTGGGAAGCGGCCCTCACGGCCTCGCACTACAAACTGGACAACCTGTGCGCCATCATCGACTGCAATGGGCTGCAAATCTCCGGCCCCACCGCCGAGGTGTGCAACACCGAACCACTGGACGCCAAGTTTGAAGCCTTCGGTTGGTCGGTGCGGCAGGTGGACGGTCATAATCTGAAAGAATTGCAGGATACGTTCGCGGCGCTTCCGTTTGAGCAGGGGAAACCGAGTATGGTCATTGCCCGCACCATCAAGGGGAAAGGGGTCAGCTATATGGAAAATCAGTTAAAATGGCACCACGGGGTACCTTCGGCCGAACAATATGAACAGGCGGTGGTGGAATTGGACGCTGCCTGTGCGGAAATCTGATCACTGAAAAACGATTTGGCTCAGCCAAAATATCATAAAAATTACGAGTGTGGAAATGCTAACAGAAAAATCCATAGCCGCCGGGCAAGCCAATTTGGAAGTATTCTCCGAGACGCTTCAGGCATTGGCCGTATATGACCGGGACATCCTGGTCGTAACCAGTGATTCGCGTGGATCGGGGAAATTAGGGCCTTTTGGCGTCAAATTCCCCAAACAGACCGTGGAAATAGGCATCGCCGAACAGAACCTGGTGGGCGTAGCGGCCGGGCTTGCCTCCACGGGCAAGAAGGTCTTCGCCGTCTCACCCGCCTGCTTTCTCACGGCACGGGCGCTGGAACAAATCAAAAATGACGTTGCCTATTCGGATAATCCCGTAAAACTGGTTGGTATCAGCGCGGGGGTCAGTTATGGGGCATTGGGTACCACCCACCATAGTCTGCACGACTTTGCTGTCTTGCGGGCTATCAACAACATCACCATTGTGGCCCCAGCCGACAACTTCGAAACGGAGCAGGCTATACGTCTGGCGGCCGAAGCCGATTATCCGGTGTACTTGCGTTTTGGAAAAAAAGCAATGCCGCTCCTCAATTCCGAAGAAACAACCTTTGAATTTGGTAAGGGACGGGTGGTCAAAAATGGCGGTGATTTAACGCTTATCGCTACGGGAGAAACTGTACTGCCGGCCCTGAAAGCCGCGCAGAAGCTGGAAATGGAATCGGGTATTCAGGCGGCGGTTATCAGCATGCACACCATCAAGCCTCTGGATTACAAATTACTGCACGAATTTGCGGCCAACGGCAAACCCATTATCACCGTGGAGGAACATAGCGTGTATGGTGGGTTAGGTGAAGCTTGCGCGTCTTATTTAATGCAAAATAATTTTCACAATAGGTTTAAAATCATGGCAATACCAGATGAGTACACCGTCACGGGTTCACAGGAAGAGATTTTCAATCACTATGGCTTGTCCGAAGACGGCATCGCCCGGGAGGCAATGACCTTACTGGGTACTTAATTCTGAATTATTTTCCTAAAACCCATGAAATTAGTTTATTTATTCTTCCTCTTAATACTTCTGAACGTTTCGGCAGCGATCAGTCAGACTCCATCAACCGCTCCGAAACCACGGTTGCTGGTGCTCACCGACATCGAGGCCGATCCCGACGATGCGCAGTCGCTGGTGCGGTTGCTGCTCTACGCAAATCAGCTGGATATCGAGGGGCTGGTCGCTACTACCTCTATCCACCAGAAAAAGCGTGTTGCACCCGAGACTATCCAGCGGATTGTGGACGCCTACGGGAAAGTTCAGCCCAATCTGTTGAAGCATGAAAAGGGGTACCCCACCGCCCAGGCCCTAAAAGTTCTGATCAAAAAAGGATTGCCGGTGTACGGCATGGCGGCCGTGGGCGAAGGTCACGACTCCGAAGGCTCGAACTGGATTATAAAGACCCTGGAAAAACCAGACGAGAGGCCCTTGTGGGTGTCGGTATGGGGCGGGCCAAACACCCTGGCGCAGGCCCTCTGGAAAATTCAAAAAACCCGTACGCCCCAGCAGGCCGAGCGCCTTTACCGCAAACTCCGGGTCTATACCATATCCGATCAGGACGACAGCGGCCCCTGGATTCGCAAAACGTTTCCCGATGTATTCTTTGTGGTGAGCCCCGGCTATGGCTACCAGCACGCCACCTGGCGCGGAATCAACACCACCGAACCGGGC
>CATMVR010000697.1 GCA_950075905.1 uncultured Persicitalea sp.
AAAGCATTGTACTACGCCCGCCCCGACCTGGTGATGGCTGGCCGGACGGTGTTTGGCCACGGCCCTGCCCGTGGTCAGCAATTGGAAGACCACTACTTTGGTTCTATTTCGCCCAGGGTAAATGCCTTTATGGTCGACTTCGAATTTGAGGCTCTCAAACTGGGTATTCCCGTCCGGACCCGGCACAATGAGGTGGCCCCCGGACAATTTGAGTGCGCTCCTACTTTTGAAGAGGTCAACCTCGCCATCGATCATAATGCATTGCTGATGGATCTGATGCAAAAAATGGCCGAAAAGCACAGCTTTAAAGTGCTTTTTCACGAAAAACCCTTTGCGGGTATTAATGGTAGCGGCAAGCACAACAACTGGTCGATGTCTACCGACACGGGCATAAACCTGCTGGCCCCTACTTCCAAGCCCAAGGAAAATCTGCGTTTTCTGACATTTCTGGTCAATGTCATCAAAGCCGTACACGACAATGCTGATTTGCTGCGGGCTTCCATTGCCTCAGCGGGCAACGAGCACCGGCTGGGAGCTAACGAAGCTCCCCCTGCCATTGTGTCGGTGTTTTTGGGTGCGCAGCTCACCCGCACGCTGGAAGACCTGGTGAGCAGCGGCGAGATAACGTTGGAAAAAGGCGAGAATTTTTACTACAAGCTGGGAATCAACCGGATTCCGCAGCTTTTCCGAGACAATACCGACCGTAACCGTACCTCTCCTTTTGCCTTTACGGGAAATAAATTTGAATACCGTGCCGTGGGCGGAAACGCCAACAGCGCATCGCCTATGATTGTGCTTAATACCATTGTGGCTAAACAGCTGTTTGCGTTCAAAAAAGAGCTTGATGAACGCCTGGGCCAGGGGGAGGAAAAGAAAATTGCCGTAGTAGAAATTCTAAAAAAATACTATACAGATTCCAAGAAGATCCTTTTTGAGGGGAATGGGTACTCGGATGAGTGGGTCGAAGAAGCAAAGCAGCGCGGTTTGTCTAATATCAGTACGACCTACGAGGCACTTGGTGTGTACATGAACAAGAGTACCACGGAGTTATTTGAGCAGGTGGAAGTACTTTCGGGGCGGGAAATTCACGCCCGTTACGATATCGAGCTCGAAAACCTGATCAAAAAGATCCAGATTGAGTCGAGGGTGATGGGAGACCTGGCCCTGAACCACATTGTGTCGACGGCCGTGAAGTACCAGTTTAAACTAGCCCAAACGGCCCGGTCGCTCGATGATCTGGGTATGAAGAACGAGGCCGAACCTATCAAGGAGATAATCAGGGAAATATCAGAACACGTTATTGTCATTAAGCGCCTGGTGTACGAAATGACTGATGCCCGCAAAAAAGCGAATAATAGCGAAGATCTGCCCGAAAAAGCACGTTTGTACAGCACGGAGGTCAAGCAGTTTTTCGAAGAAATACGCTATCATGTAGACAAGCTTGAGTTGGTCATCGATGATGAAGACTGGCCTCTCGTGAAATACCGTGAGATGCTGTTTATCCGGTAATTTTTTTGGTTGAAATCGAATCCTTTTGTTGTTAGAACAAAAAAATATGTACAAATAGCCGTAAATTTGTTCAAACTTAACTTTGTGAAGTATATCTTACCATCAATTCAAAAAAAACTATGAATCCCGGTTTCGATCCCGAAGAGATTGCCCAATTGAAAAAAGAATGCAGGGCCGAAGGAATGAATTTCATATACGTTGAGGACGGCTTTGAGGAGGATGAAGAAGAAAATAACGAGCACGCACACGTACAGTTTATCGGCTACCACAATACCCGCGAGGTAGTGTACGATGCCTTGATTTATACGTTGCGTTTGCATCACTCCACCCTGGTTTACGATCAGGCGCTCGCACGGGTCCAGAAACAAATACCCGGCTACCTACCGCCCGACGAGCGGAGTATCGACACCCCCGAAGATCTGGAGAACGACGAGGAGGCCGAACTGCTTATTACCGAATATATCGAAGAAATAGAAGAGAACGAAGAAATCAAGGTGAAAGAGCATGTTGAAGTCGATACCAACTTTGAATACGGCATTGGCCTCGAAGTAGGGTTGAATCGCGAAGAGATTACCGAAAAGGTCATCAATGACTTCATTGCGCACTTCAATGCCGATCGTTTGAAACTTGACCCGAATGTGTATTCGTTTCGGAGCAGCGATGAGGACGACGACGCATAGCTCGTTTTTCTCCCCAGAAAATACAGAAGGTACCAAAAAAAGAAAGCCTCCGGTAAGCACCGGAGGCTTTTCTACTATCAGTATTCCAAATTACACTTTTGCAGCTTTTACAGTTTTAATGATCCGCGCAGCAACCTTGTAGGGATCAGCGGCGGAATTAGGACGACGGTCTTCCAACCAGCCTTTCCAGCCTCTTTCTACAGTGGCAATGGGGATACGAATAGAAGCGCCGCGATCAGATACGCCGTAGCTAAACTGATCGATAGACTGCGTTTCGTGCTTACCAGTGAGACGCAGATGGTTATCAGCACCATACACAGCAATATGCTCGGTTACCACCGGGGCAAAAGAATTGCAGATGGCATCGTAAGTTTCCTTATTTCCGGCAGTACGTAGGATAGAGTTGGAGAAGTTGGCGTGCATGCCCGAGCCATTCCAGTCGGTAGCGCCAAGCGGCTTGCAGTGCCAGTTGATAGCTACTCCGTATTTTTCACCGATACGCTCCAGCAGGTAGCGGGCTACCCAAATCTGATCACCGGCGTCGGCGGCTCCTTTTGAGAATATCTGAAACTCCCATTGTCCGGCGGCTACTTCGGCATTGATGCCTTCTACGTTCAGGCCGGCATCCAGGCATACATCCAGGTGCTCCTCTACTATTTCGCGGCCAAAAGAATTCTTGGCACCTACAGAACAGTAGTATGGTCCCTGCGGGGCGGGGTAGCCGTTGGTAGGGAAGCCCAGGGGCAGGTTGGTAGCGGGGTCCCATAGGAAGTACTCCTGCTCAAATCCAAACCAAAAGTCGTTGTCATTATCTTCAATCGTAGCACGACCATTCGTTTCGTGCGGCGTACCATCTGCATTCAACACCTCGCACATAACCAGATAGCCCTCTTTACGTTGGGGGTCAGAGCA
>CATMVR010000698.1 GCA_950075905.1 uncultured Persicitalea sp.
CGTTCTGTGATCATCCGGGTAAGGGACCGGGCCGTTGGGTGCGCTTCGAAAAGAGCTTGTAAATCCTGATAAGACAGCGACACCAGCACCGTATCTTCCAGCGCCTCAAACCCTTCCTGACTGGGGAGTTGCTTTAAAAAGCTAGGCGGAGAAATGACAAAATGCGAATCGGAGGCAAACTGTGAAGTGGATTTTTCGTCCACGCCCTGCTCGTTTGGCTGTAAGTGATACCCACGCACCAGGCCGGTATGGACAAAGTACAGCCGATGGTTAACCTGTCCGGGGGCTAAAAGCGCGTCTTTTCGGTTGTATTCTCTTACCGAGAGTAGTTCGTAGAGGTGGGAAGCGGGGCCATCAGGCAGCGGTTGGTAGGTGTGTATTTCATTTAAAAAAGCTTCCCGAGGGTCGGAGGAGTGGAGCATAAAGTGGATGTGGTTGATTTTTTGGCAATATAGAAAAAAAAAAAAATAGATACATCCAAAAACTTTTCGCCACAAACCACCCCACTCCTTTACCGCCTTTGCGCGTTTTTTTGTAGTATTGCCTATCGGCTCCCAGTCTCCTGAAACCCTATGAAATCACAACTAGTTACGCTACTCCTTTTCCTACTCATGAGTACCCTTCACGCCCAACCCGCCTACCCTACCCTCGGCAAGGTACAGTACGACGACCCGCGTCTTGAAAAACTGATACCCAAAAGCAGTACCATCGACGTACTGGCCTCCGGCTTTGTGTGGTCGGAGGGGCCGGTATGGGTCAAAGACGGCGGCTACCTGCTGTTTTCGGATGAGCCAGCCAATACCGTGTACCGGTGGAGCGAGAAGGACGGACTGTCGGAATTTCTGAAACCCTCAGGCTACACCGGCCGGGGTACCTACGGCAACGAACCCGGCAGCAACGGCCTCATCATCGATAGTCAGGGCCGGCTCGTGAGCTGCGAGCACGGCGACCGGCGCGTATCGGCCATGCCCCTCACGGGCGGCGGCAAGATCACCCTGGCGGATAGGTACGAAGGCAAGCGTTTCAATAGTCCCAACGACGTGGTGCAGCACCCCACCAATGGCAGCTACTACTTCACCGACCCACCCTACGGCATGCCCCTCAAAGACAAAGACCCGACGCGCGAAATCAAGGAGTTTGGGGTGTACCGCGTCACACCCGACGGACAGGTAACCCGCCTGGTAGACAACCTCACCCGTCCCCACGGCCTGGCGTTCTCGCCCGATCTCAAAACCCTCTACGTAGCCCAGTCGGACCCCGACCGGGCCATCTGGATGGCCTACCCCGTGCTCGACAGCGGCAACCTGGGCGCCGGGAAACTATTTTATGACGCTACTTCGTTAGTAAAGAAAGGATTACAGGGCTTGCCCGACGGCCTGAAGGTAGACCGCGAGGGCAACCTCTGGGCCACCGGCCCCGGAGGGGTACTGGTGCTTAGCCCCGAAGGAAAACTGCTCGGTACTATTCAGACCGGACAGGCCACCGCCAACTGCGCCTGGGGCAACGATGGCAGCACGCTGTACATCACTGCCGACGGCTACATTTGCCGGATAAAAACCGCCACCAAAGGGGCGGACTGGTAACAAAAAGTTATTCGGGATGAATCCTTTGATAAATGATTCTATGTCACGACCTTCGTGGCAAATTTGGTGAGACTAGGAACCCCTGTGCAGAATGCTTGATAACAGACGCTTCGTAATAACTACTTTCTTTGGCCTGATTGGCTTTGCCTACCTGTTTCGCCTGTTTTATTTACAGGTGTTGGACGACAGCTACTCCATCGAATCGTCGAGTAACTCCATCAAACGCGTCATGGAAGTTCCCTTTCGGGGGCAGATTTACGACCGGAACGAAAAGCTGATCGTGTACAACACGCCCGTGTACGATTTGATGGTTACACCTTACAAGGCCAAGGTGCAGGATACGCTCACGTTCTGCAAGCTCCTCAACATTCAGCGTACCACTTTCGACAGTCTGATGCAGGCGGCGGCTTCTTACTCACGGAAGAAGCCCTCCCTCTTTATCCGGCAACTTTCCAAAGAGGATTTCGCCCGGATTCAGGACATCATGGTGGATTATCCCGGTTTTGAATTTTCCAAAAGTTCACTCCGCACCTACACCTACCCCACCATGGCCAATACCCTGGGCTATGTGAGTGAAATCACCAAGGGTCAACTCGAAAAACAAGAAGGCTTCTACTACCAACAGGGCGACTACGTGGGGCAGAGCGGTCTGGAAATATTTTATGAAAAAGAACTGCGCGGGCATCGGGGCGTCAAATTTGTGATGCAGAATGTGGCCGGGGTGATCAAAGGCTCCTGGAAAGACGGCGAATTGGATACCATGGCCGTAGCCGGGCAGAACCTGTACACCGGCATTGACCTGGAACTGCAAGCCTACGCGGATAGTCTGATGGTGAACAAGGTGGGTAGCGTGGTGGCTATTGAACCCAAAACCGGTCAGATACTGGCGATGGTTTCAGCCCCGAGCTACGACCCTCGAAAACTGGCCAGCCGCCACTTCTCCCAAAACTACCGCGAATTGGCCGAAAACCCTTATAAACCGTTATTTAACCGTCCGGTAATGGCCAGCTACCGGCCAGGCTCTACCTTCAAGGTCATTCAGGCACTAACGGCTCTGCAGACGGGTGCCATTAGCCCTTCCACGGCTTTTACCCACGCAGGGGTACCTATGAAGTGCCATGGCGGCGGCCACGGCAACAACGTTCCGCAAGCCGTTCAGCACTCTTGCAATCCTTACTTTTACCGGGTATTCCAGAGCATATTGTACAATAATGACATCAGCAACACCTACGAAGCGTCCAGGGCAGGGTTGGCCGTGTGGCACGATCAGGTGAGTAAGTTCGGGATTGGGGAGCGTCTGGGGGTAGATTTGCCCAGCGAGTATAAGGGCAGCCTCCCTGATGTCAAATATTATGACAAAGTCTATGGTGAAAAGCGTTGGAAATTCTCCAATATTTACTCGCTCAGTATCGGCGAAGGCGAGCTGCTGATTACCCCCCTGAAAATGGCCAATGTGGCGGCGATTGTGGCTAACCGAGGCTACTATTACACGCCTCATATCGTGAGTGGCGTCGGCA
>CATMVR010000699.1 GCA_950075905.1 uncultured Persicitalea sp.
TGCTATCAGGATCTACATCTTTGCCGAGCACATCAAATTGCAATAGTTTGTCGGGTACTGCGTCCACATAGATGGAAGTAAGCGAAGTACTGACCAGAGGAGTAGTATTGGGCTTGCCCTCCCGGAACACAAAAATGGTGAGTGTATCCGTGAGCGGAACTGGACAGCTTTCGTCTTCGGCGATGAGCTGAAGCCGAATGGGGCGGTTGGGTTCGGTGATGAAACAATCTTCCAGACAAAACTGAAAAGAGAGGGTGTCGTTGGTTTTTTGGGTACGAAATTCTGTGGGCAAAAAATAAAAGTTAGTGGCGGTGGTGTTGGAGGCAATTCCTTTGAGCCTGACCAGTTGGTTGAAGTTGCGATCTGTGACCTTGATGGTAAAACAGGCCGAATCCTGCTGCGTCAGGCGAATGACCTCGTTGTTTCGGATGGCTTTTTTCTGGCTGTTTTCTACTACCAGTATCTTGGGTGCAAAGGCTTCAAAGCAGTCGATGACCTTGATTTGAAAGTCGCGGGAAATGGACCCGATCTTTACCCCGTTGCGGTATTCAGTAACGACGATTGAAAAGACAAACAGTCCAAGCTTACCGGCGGTGAAGGACAATCTCCCGGTCTGGGCATCTACCCGCAGGGGACGAGTGCCGGGGATCATGTTGGTGACAGAGATTCCTTCCACCCAGTTTACAACAGGATAATTACTGGACCCTAAGGCCTGCGGGTTTGGCACCGCCCGGTTGCTGAACCCCGTCACGGGGGTAGCCAGGGAGTACACCAAACTGTCACCCTCGGCATCGCTAGCATTAAAATCAATGTAAAAGTCGGCATTCAGACAAGCGTAGTCGCCTTTGATCTCCTCAAACTCTGGTGCAGAATCGATAAAGGGTTTACCGTCTTTAAGCAGGGGAGGAAAGTATATGGAGAAAAGGCTCCCTACATCACCAGGGGTACGGATATTGTCAATGACGTTGTTGCGGCAGCAGCGATCCCAGACAATATAGTACCCTTCGGGGTCGTTGAAATCCTCCGGTTTGAGGATCACATCAACGGCATAGGAAATAAACAATGTCTTCAAACCCGAATTTCCGCACTGCGGATTGGCGTAGGTTATGTTTTTTCGCCCTATTTTTGGGGCCTGAACGGAACCAACCCGTCGGTTATCCGATTTTTGAAAGATGAATAAATTAACCACCTGATCTTCCGCTTGCGGAATACCATTGATCTCGTCAAAGTACAAATTAAGTCCAAGACGGTGCGTGGCAGTGGCGCTCTGTAAAGCCTTAAATACCAGTTCGCCTCCCACGATGTGCGAGCTGATGGCCAGATGATACGAGATAAAAAAAAGTAGCAATAGTATAATTCTCCTCATACTCAATCCCTTATTTATTTTTGTTTCTTATTTAAATCGAATACTTTAATATTATGCCTATACCTAAAAGGTACGAAAAAATTACAATTACTGATTTTGCAGCCGAAGGAAAATGTATTTACAAATCTGATGAGGGGGTGATTTTTATTCAGGGAAACGCTGCTCCTGGCGATGTGGTGGACATTGAGATTGTCAGCAAGAGAAAAAAATACCGGGAAGCTAAGATTATTAAAGTACATGAACTTTCAAACCTCCGCGCTTCTCCTTACTGCCAGCACTTTGATACCTGCGGCGGTTGCCGCTGGCAACATATAAACTATCCTGAGCAGCTTCGGTTCAAAAAACAGCAGGTCATCGATCATTTTGAACGCATTGGCAAGCTCAAAGATGTGGAGATTGAAGATGTGCAGGCAGCCGAAACCCGGCAATACTACCGCAATAAACTTGAATTTACTTTTTCGGAAAATCGTTGGCTGAGTCGGGAAGAGATTGCTTCCGGTAGGGATTTTAGCCGGAATGCACTCGGCTATCACGTTCCCAAACGATTCGACAAGATTTTCCAGGTAGAAACTTGCCACCTGCAGCCCGATCCCTCCAACGCGATTCGTAACGCCCTGCATCAGTATACCGAGTCCAAAGGCTATGTGTACTACGACGTAAAGAATAACCGGGGTTTTATGCGCAACCTGATTATCCGGACATCCAACACGGGCGATGTGCTGGTGATTGTGCAGTTTGCCGAGCCTATCCAGGAGGCCATCGAAGATGTGCTCAATTTCCTGCGGCGGGAGTTTTCCGTGATCAGTGCCTTGTTTTACATTGTGAATCAAAAGGGCAACGACTCCTATCAGGATCAGGAAGTTGTGCATTTCCATGGCGAAACATTTATTCGGGAAACGATGGAAGATCTGACGTTTATGGTCGGCCCCAAATCGTTTTACCAGACCAATTCCGAACAGGCTTACGAACTCTACAAGGTAGCCCGCACCTATGCCGAACTGACCGGAAATGAACTTGTGTATGATTTGTATACCGGCACGGGTACTATTGCCAATTTTGTGGCCCGCAATGCCCGGAAGGTGATCGGGGTAGAATACGTAGAGGATGCCGTGGTGGATGCCCGCAAAAATTCGGCCCTAAACGGAATAGCCAACACGGCGTTTTTTGCCGGGGATATGAAAAAAGTACTTGACCGGGGATTTTTAGAACGCAACGGCCGTCCGGATGTGATCATTACCGATCCACCCCGGGCTGGTATGGACCCAGCCGTAATTGAGACTATCCTGGCCGCGGCACCAGAACGTATTGTATACGTCAGCTGTAACACAGCTACGCAGGCCCGTGATCTGGAAATGCTGGCGCAACAGTACCGGGTTACCAAAGCGCAGCCCGTAGATATGTTTCCGCATACCCACCACATCGAAAACGTGGCCCAGCTGGTTCGTAGATAAGTTGGCTATAAAAGCTGTTTAGAAAGGGGGCTCTTCACCGGGCCCCTTAAAATCAAAGTTGGAGCGGTCGTTGGCCTTGCTCTTGAAGACAGTCCCCACGGGGCTGTTTTCAAAAGAGCTGATGGGGTTGGTGCTTGGTGGAGGCAGGGGACGATCTGCGGGTACCGGCGCCGGGGCAAAGTAAGCATCCAGGTCGGAGAACTTGGTGTACTTGCCAATGAAGCGGAGCTGGACGGTATCCAGCGAACCACCCCGGTTTTTGGCCACGATTACCTCGCC
>CATMVR010000700.1 GCA_950075905.1 uncultured Persicitalea sp.
CAAGCCGTACAGCGTGATACTGCTCGACGAGATCGAGAAGGCTCACCCCGACGTGTGGAACATTCTGCTGCAGGTACTGGACGATGGCCGCCTGACCGACAACAAGGGCCGGGTAGCCAACTTCAAGAATACGATCATTATCATGACGTCCAACATCGGTAGCCACATCATTCAGGAGAAGTTTGCCGAAGACGAAGGCTGGAATCATACCCTGATCCTGGAAGAAACCAAGCAGGCGGTACTCGATCTGCTAAAAGCTTCGGTGCGGCCCGAGTTTCTGAACCGAATCGACGAGATTGTTCTCTTCGAGCCGCTGACGCAGCAGAATATCCGCAAGATTGTGGACATTCAGTTTAAGGGTATTCAGCGCATGCTGAGCGAGCAGGGCATTACCCTCGACGCCACCGACGAAGCCCTCACCAAGCTGGGTGAGGAAGGTTTTGACCCGGCCTTCGGAGCGCGGCCTCTCAAAAGAGTACTGCAGCGCCGCATTCTGAACGAGCTGTCCAAGGGAATATTGAGTGGTCAGGTAGCCAAAGACTCCGTGATCATGATGGAGGTGGACTCCGACGGGGAGATTACTTTTGAGAACGTAAGCGGTGGGGTAGAAATATAATAATCGACGGCTATGGGGAATCCTGCCTACTGAGTAGACCGCATTCCCCATCGGTGCTTTCCCTGAGAAACCAGGGAGCGTAGTTACCCTTTGGCACATGAATTTTACTTTCTGGGGTATAATACCATTAGAATTAAATTTATGAAAGACATGGAAAATCAATTGGATAAAATAAAAATCGCCATTCTGGCAACGAACGGATTTGAACAGGTAGAGCTAACCAAACCCAAAGAGTTTTTGGACAACCACGGGGCCACTACCCACATCATTTCTCCCGAAAAGGACAGCATCAAAGGCTGGGATAAAACCGACTGGGGGAAGAAGTTTTCGGTAGATGTACCCATAGACAAAGCCAATCCAGACGACTATGACGCCTTGATGTTGCCGGGCGGGGTGATGAATCCCGATCATCTGCGGATGAACAGCAAAGCGGTGGAGTTTGTCAAGGCCTTTTTTGAAGCCGGCAAGCCGGTGGCAGCTATTTGCCACGGTCCGCAGATGCTGATCGAAGCCGGCGTACTGGATGGCCGCAAAATGACTTCCTACCCTTCCCTGAAAACGGATATGAAAAATGCCGGCGCTAAGTGGGTGGATCAGGAAGTGGTGATAGAAAACGGGCTTATCACGAGCCGTAACCCCGACGACATCCCGGCCTTCAACGAAGGCATGCTGAAAGAGTTCAGCAAGGTACCTGTCAACCACTAATCAGACGAATTTCAATCAGAAAATACCCGACCGGGGAAAGGATCCGTCCAAAGATTCTTTCCCCGGTTTTTTTGTACTATCCGGCACCAACAATTTGTATATTTGCGCGTTGTTTCTTTCGGATATTTGCCAGACAAAGCAACTTCTACCAAACGGAAATATGAACTTCATATGAAAAAAATACTGCTGCTGCTTTCTGGCCTGATTGGTCTTTCGGCCTTCACTATGAGCGATAATGAAGACCTAAAAGAGAGCATAGCCCGCGGAAAGGTGGTATATGAAAACAACTGCGTCAGTTGCCACATGGCTGATGGTACGGGCGTCGCCGGTACGTTTCCTCCCTTGGCCAAGTCCGACTACCTGACCAAATCCACCAAGGAGGCTATCAAAGGCGTCAAGTACGGTTTACAGGGGAGCATCGTGGTAAACGGTGAGGAGTACGACAGCATGATGCCCGAAGCAGGTCTGGACGACCAGGAGGTCACGGACGTAATGAACTACATCCTGAATACCTGGGGCAACACCTACTCCCGCATGATTACCGTGAAGGAGGTTCAGGAAATAAAGCGCGACGAGTAGTTTTTTTCCGGGACTGCACTGTCAGTATCTGCGCCCACTCCATAAAATGGACGTACAATTGCCGGTACTTTTCGTGCTGATCGGCCCGGGGCGTAAAGATCCGGGAAATAGGGGTAAACTCGGCGGTATCCTTGTAGTCTTTTATGTAGCCCAAAGCCTTCAGACCCATCATGGCCGCCCCGACCGAACCCGTCTCGACGGTGTCGTTCAGGTTGACGGTCACGCCAAAAATATCCGCCAGCATCTGCACCCACAGCTCGCTTTTGGCAAAGCCCCCGTTGGCGTAAATAGTATGAATGGTTTGGTTTTCCATGAATACGTGGCCTATGCTGTACATATTGAGTAAAATGCCCTCCATCACCGCCCGCACAAAATGGGGACCTTTATGAAAAATATCCATACCCACGAAGCCCCCCCGCACGGCCGAATTCCAGAGCGGGGCCCGCTCTCCCAGCAAGTACGGCAGGCACAGCAGCCCTTCTGACCCTACCCCTATTTTACCTGCCTCAGCCAGTAAATCGTCAAATTCCATATCCGCAAAAAACATGTCTTTCAACCACTGAAACACCACCGCCCCGTTGTTGGTAGCTCCCCCCACAATGTAGGTTTTCTCATCGAGAATGTAGCAGAATGTTCGCATCTCAGCATCTGTGTAGGCTTCCGCGGCGCTGATGCGCACCGCTCCGCTGGTACCTATCGTCACGGCCATCGTGCCGGGCACCACCGCGCCGCTCCCGAGGTTGGCCAGGCAGCCATCACTGGCACCTATCACCAGCGGAGTACCGGCCGGCAAACCCAGCCGGTTGCCCTCAGGCAGCGGTTCGGTATGGTACGGCGATACCGGCTCCGAGAGACGCTGCGCATCGACGCCTAGGTACCTGAGGGTATAAACGTCCCAGGCGCGCTTACGGATATTGAACAAACCCGTAGCCGAGGCCAGCGAGTAGTCGATCAGGTACTTGCCCGTGAGGCGAAACAGGACGTACTCCTTGATGCCCACAAAACGGGCTGCCCGGTCAAACAGCTCCGGCTCGTGGTCGCGGAGCCACCGGAGCTTCGTGATCGTGAACGATGCCACCGGCACGAGGCCTGTGCGGTCGGCGAGCTGCTCGGCGCCGAACTCGGCGATCAGGTCGACTGCCGCACCGGCCGACCGTGTGTCGTTCCACAGCAGCGCCGGACGGATGACCTGCCCC
>CATMVR010000701.1 GCA_950075905.1 uncultured Persicitalea sp.
TTTTTCTTTTCCCATTTTGTTCTTTTGGTTGTCAATTTACTAAATCCTAAATTGACACACTTTATTGAACACTCTCTACCACGTAGCTATTATAAGAGGCACAGGCCAGTTTTCCTTAGTATGACCAGCTATCCGATTTATTCAGGAGGTGGCATAGGTAGCAATCGACAGTCATTCCCTAAACCAAATCAGAAGGTAGCCGAGTCGTATGCAGGATCAAGTCACCAGTCAAGGTCGACTACGACCAAAAGGAGTAGAGTTGACAAAAGAAAGAGCCTAACAAATACAGTAGGGCTTGCTGCTACCAAAAACAATAAGAAAAGGAAGAGTCGTGGAAGTTCTGGTTCAAATTCAGACGCTACCTATCCTAGTGGTGTTGATGGTACACAGGTCTCAAAAAGAACGAGAATTAAGGCTACGACTAATTCATCAGGTTCAAGTAACGGCTCTTCATATTCGAGAAAAAGCAATTATGGATCTACGCCAAGTACGGGAGCGACTATCCATACTGGGCCAAGGGGGGGGCGTTATTACATCAATAAAAATGGGAATAAGACATATGTAAAGAAGGGGAGCTCTTCTACTTCTTCACGATATAGATCCAATTCAAGATCATCATCATATGGAACAAAAATGCGTTCATATTCACCTAAGTCATCATCCTCGCGATCTTATTATAGGAAACGGTAAAACAAAAAAGCTACAATTTGTATCTTGACAATTTAGGCATGAGATTCTCCCAACGCATTGGAAAAACAACTGTTAAGACTGAACTTGAAAGGGAAGGTATGAGTGAAGGTTTGAGGAATAACCTTTGGAATGTCACACTAAATCTGGTACTGGATTCTAAGGATAATTCAAGTGCAGTTAGTTATAATCCTGATCGAACAGAACTTCATTTATTCATGATTGATCTTTACATGCGATTTCTAAAATGGCCAATTGATACTATTCCGATGTCAACCTATTTACATGGAATAGTAAGTAGAGATGACTCAGTTAAAACGATTCGCGGTTGGTTTTTTGCAGTAAAGTGGTTTGACTTACTGGATTTTATAGAATTTGTTTCCCGAAACAATCCAAAATTTAAAAAGGAAGCCAACACTTATTTCAAGGAGGAAATGTCTGCATACCGCTTTGTAGATGGGGTTCTAGCTGAAATAAATTCTCAGGAGGAGGTGGTGGAAGTAGAGGCGGCTTTGCACAACACCGATAAGTTCGTATCAGTAAGGACTCACCTGCAAACAGCACTTTCATTGCTATCAGACCGGAAAACGCCTGATTTCAGGAATTCAATCAAGGAGTCCATTTCGGCCGTGGAATCACTGGCCAAGATCATAACTCAGAATGAGAAGACTACGCTTGGCCAGGCCTTAAAGGAAATTGAAAAAACCCATCAGATTCCCCGGGCTTTACAGGGGGCTTTTGACAAACTGTATGGATATACTTCGGACCAATCGGGTATTCGACACGCTTTATTAGAAAACTCGGTACCAGTGAATATGGAGGAAGCTCGGTTTATGCTGGTAACCTGCTCGGCCTTTGTGAATTATCTGATTAGTAAATTGTAAATACTGCAAGGGAAAGTTAAGAAGAAGGCTCTGTCCAATTATGGAAGAATGGAACAGGGTGCATAAAGTCCCGTAATTATTTTACCTGTACCAAAAGTAGCGTTTTTGGTACAAATCAACGTGGTTCTTCGGTAGCTTGGCAGCTATCGCGTTGAAAACGCTGTAATAGTAAAACCCCGATTAAAGATCTTGGTTAGTGGGCGGGAGATAATTCATCCAGTATTTTATTTAAATTCAACTTTTCAGCAAAAACTTTAAGACACAACATCCTAACCAGCGTATGGAAAATTCGATTTGGAGTTATTGTAAAAACTGCCTTCAAGAGACCAAACATCAAATTCTCTTTCAAAAAGAATCAAACGATGGAAAGGAAGATAACCCTTTCCTACTTTCTAATAAATTCCAAATTGTTGAATGCAGGGGATGTGAAAATATTTCTATGAGACATGAACTAGTAGAAATTTACATCACTTTTGATAAAAACGACGATGATGAAACAGAGACAGATACGACAGTTAAAATTTTTCCTCCCCAAATTTACTACCACAAACCAATTGAGCAGCTTAATCTCTTACCTAAGATAATTAGAACTGTTTATGAACAAACTATATTAGCATTAAAAGGTGAGAGCAACCTACTTTCTGCAGTAGGCTTTCGGGCTGTGATTGAAGCAATATGCATTGTGGAAAATATTAAAGGTAATAATCTTGAACAAAAGATAAATAATTTAGCTAAAAACAGGTTGATAACTGAAAAAGAATCAGAAAGGCTTCATTCTATTAGGTTCTTAGGAAATGATTCCGTCCATGAAATGGAAATTCCTAATGAAAATAAATTGGGAATGGTCCGAGATATTATTGAACATTTGTTAAATAATCTATATATTCTTGATAGTAACTCACAATCTCTACTAGACACCATAGTAAAGGATTATGAAAAATTTAAATCATTAGTTACATCTTGCTTATCCCATATAACTGATGGTAAAACAATGACCTTAAAAGGTATATTAGGTAAACATATAAGAAGAATCCCTACCGACTTGGACAAGTTTGAATCTTTATTTTGTCAGCAAATTAAGGATGGAAAATACGATTATTTAAGTATCTATGAAGAAAAAGGTGACAAGATTACTGGTGAAACTATTGTTTACAGTGTCCATAGTGAAAAGTACAACTCAGAACTACCATTTTAAAATGTCTCAGATCTCCCGCTAACCCCAATTTGCAATTGGGGTTGAATCACCCAGCGTTTTTAACGCGAGCATAGCACCCCGATACACATCACTTTCCTACCACCACGCCCCCACTCTCTCCATACTGCACCACCAGCTTCCGGGTCTTATCCTTAGCTGTTTACCCGTACCTCCTTTTCGCTTTCAGAATGCCCCTTGGCCTGCACTATGGGTGTGATCCGGTTATTCGGTAGCTTTGGCAGCTATCTTGTTGGAATGCTAAAAGAGTATCCGGACCGTACATCAGGGCTAGCAGGGTTTCCCGAAGAAGTACCATC
>CATMVR010000702.1 GCA_950075905.1 uncultured Persicitalea sp.
GAAAAGTGGGTGATGCCAAAGGTAATGCGCCTGAAAAGTCACGCCGACGTTCCGGTATTTCCCCTGCCGGTAGTCGCGGTTATTGCTAAGAATGCCGCCATACGTACCAAAACTCACGTCGATGGCATTTACGTTATTAAAATACTTCCTGATATTGACCCCGGTGGGCTCACCCAGCTTAAAACCGATGGCCCAATTGTCGTACTGTGCCTGCGCCAGCGTAACAGTAAATATACAAACCAGAGTAACTAGTAACTTTTTCATGTTCGACTTTTTAATTTAAATTGTCTGTTCAATGACAAGTCTGAGAGGGCTGTCCACTACGCAATAACGGAATTTTGTCTAAATTTCTTCAAAGCTTTCACCAAAACCTCGTTTTCCTGCGACGTTCCAACCGAAATCCGCAGGCAACCTGCGCATAAAGTTACTTTGCTGCGGTCGCGTACAATTATCTTTTCATCAATGAGGTACTTCATAGTAGCGGCGGCGTCTTTAAACTCCACTAACAGAAAATTGGCATCTGAGGGATGAATTCTGACTACTTCGCTCAGCTCCCCGAGCGCCCGGTGGAGCTGGTCACGCTCCGCCAGTACGTCTTGTACCATGGCGTCTTTCTTCTCAGCGTGATCCAGCGCATCCAACAAATACTGCTGCGTGGGCCCGCTGAGGTTGTAGGGTGGTTTTATTTTGTTGAGAATGGCGATGAGTTCTTCCGAAGCAAAGCACATTCCCAACCGCAGGGAGGCCAGCCCCCAGGCTTTGGAAAAAGTCTGTAACACCACCAGGTTTGGAAACTCGGCCAGCCGTTGATTCCAGGAAGGAATAGTGGCGAAGTCAATGTAGGCTTCGTCGACAACCACCAGTCCGTCAAAATTATTCAGGAGGTACTCTATCGCGTCGCCCTGTACCAGATTTCCCGAAGGATTGTTCGGGGAGCATACCCATACGATCTTTGTATCGGGTTCAATAGCCCGCATCACCGCCTCGGTATCGATGAGGTAGTCGGGTGTCAAAGGTACTTTGATGACTTTTACATCGTTGATCGAGGCGCTTACTTCGTACATGCCGTAGGTAGGCGGGAGGATCAGGATGGAGTCTTTGCCAGGGGTACAGCTCGCCCGGATCAGCAGGTCGATGGGTTCGTCGCTGCCGTTGCCCAAAAACGTTTGCCGGGGTGTCACCCCCTTCAAAGGGGCGAGCTTTTCTTTAATCAGTACCTGATGCGGATCGGGGTACCGGTTGTGGTTTTCTGGTAGTACGGAACCAAACGGGTTTTCGTTGGCATCCAGAAACACCCCAATCTTACCAGTGTACTCATCGCGCGCCGACGAGTAGGGAGTCAGGTCAAAGATATGGGGGCGAATAATATTTTTGAGGCTAAACATAGGGTTGTGAGTTCAAAGTTCTGAGTTCAAAGTTTAGAGTTCGTTGCGAGCCTAAGGTGGTTCGTAGTTCCTGGTAGCCGTAGCAAAGTATGCTGACTTAAACCTTTAAAAGTAGAATATTTCTGGATAAGGAAATTTTCTACTTTAAACCCTGAACTCAAAACTCTGAACTTAAAAAAATCATCCTTCCAACGCATGCAGGCGGATACTGACCGCTTTCTTATGCGCTTCCAGCGATTCGGCGGCAGCCATGGCTTCGACTGTCGGGCCGATGTTTCGGATTCCTTCTTCGGAAATATGCTGTACCGTGATTTTCTTCATAAAGCTATCCAGCGACACGCCACTGTACGCCCGGGCAAAGCCGTTGGTAGGCAGCGTGTGATTGGTGCCCGATGCATAATCACCGCAAGACTCGGGTGTATAATTGCCCAAAAAGATAGAACCAGCGTTGGTAATCTGTTCGGATACCCGCTCGGCGTCTTCCACACTCATGATCAGGTGCTCGGCGGCATACTCGTTCAATAGGTCAATAGCCTCTTCCTCGGTTTCCAGCAGAATAGCCTTGCTGTTTTCCATAGCCTTGCGGGCCATGTCGCGCCGGGGCAGCGCTTCCAGCTGCGAGCTAAGGGTAATATTCACACTAGCCAGCAGCTTTTTGCTGGTAGAAACCAGCAGCACCTGGCTATCGATGCCGTGCTCGGCCTGGGAAAGCAGGTCGGCCGCCACAAAGCAGGGTACCGCCGTATCGTCGGCATAGATGGCTACCTCGGATGGCCCGGCAGGCATGTCGATGGCAATGCCCTCCTTACTGACCAGCATTTTGGCGGCCGTGACGTACTGGTTGCCGGGGCCAAATATCTTATACACTCTCGGCACGCTTTCGGTACCATACGCCATAGCCGCAATAGCCTGCGCCCCACCTATGCGGAAGGCATGCGTTACCCCCACCAATTTGGCGGCGTACAGAATGGCCGGGTGGTCGCTGGGTGTACAAAGCACAATTTGCTTGCACCCTGCCAATTGGGCGGGTACCCCCAGCATTAGCACGGTGCTGAACAGCGGGGCCGTGCCGCCGGGAATGTAGATACCTACCTTGTCGATTCCCACGCTTTTGCGCCAGCAGGTCACTCCGGGCATGGTTTCTATTTTTTCAACCGGCTGGTGCTGGGCCTGGTGGAAGGTTCGGATATTCTGGTAAGCCTGTTGGATGGCGGCTTTGAGCGGCTCATCCAGCGAAGAGTCGGCAGCTTCTATGGCCATGGAGTCGAACGCCAGTTCGGTCAGTTCGACGTTGTCAAACTGACGGGCGAAGGCACGCAGGGCTTCGTCACCCTTCTCTCTCACCTGCCGGAGAATGGGTTCCACTTTTTGTTCAATATCGGCAGATTTCTGAACGGGCCGCGCCAGCAATGCGGGCCATTCTGAGCGTTCGGGAAACGATATTATTTTCATAGCTATATTTCCAGGTAGGTGTCAGATAATCATTTTCTCGATGGGAATGACCAGAATCCCCTCGGCTCCCGCCTGACGGATTTTCTCGATGTTTTCCCAAAAATCATTTTCGTTAATTACAGAATGGATCGATACCCATCCTTCGGTGGCCAGGGGCATCACTGTGGGAGCTTTCATCCCGGGCAAAAAACGGGAAACTTCCTCGACCGCATTGGCCGGGCAGTTGAGCAAAATATA
>CATMVR010000703.1 GCA_950075905.1 uncultured Persicitalea sp.
CAGCCAGTCGGGTACGAGGTAGAGCATCGTAAATCCCGAAAGCAAAGTCAGCCACAGGGCAGGTACCATGATGGCCCGAAACAGCAACCCCTCCATTTTTACAAACTGCCCGAAGAGTACCTTCCGCTCGGCCTCGGGGCGATCGTTGGCTTCCGTGTGGTACACAAAAAGGCGGGGCATGTAAAACAGGCCCGCAAACCAGCTTACAATGAATATTATGTGGAGCGATTTTATGTATAGATAGGCCATGAAAAGCAAGGACTGATGCCACAAAAAACTTTATGTCGAATCAGATGGTTTAATTAGTGAGTTAAAGAACGGGCAAATTTACAATAAATAGTGCGGACGTCCTTCCGGGCTCCTTCCGCAACAAATGAAAAACCTTATGGATAAGCAAACAACAAACGATCTGAGCATTGCCACCTTTGGCACGGGCTGTTTCTGGTGTACCGAAGCGGTATTTCAGACCATGCAGGGGGTACATCAGGTAGTGTCGGGCTACTCGGGCGGGCACGTACCCAACCCATCGTATAGAGATGTGTGCAATGGCACCACCGGCCACGCCGAGTGCGTGCAAATCACTTACGACCCCAATACGGTCAGCTACGCCGAGTTGCTGGAAGCTTTTTTTCGCAGCCACGACCCCACTACTCTCAACCGGCAGGGCAACGACGTAGGTACACAGTACCGGTCGGTTATTTATTTTCACAGCGAAGGACAACGGCAGCTGGCGGAAACCGCCAAAGAAGAGCTGGATAAATCGGGGGCTTACTCCAACCCCATCGTGACGGAGATTTCGCCGGCTGAGACCTTTTACCCGGCCGAAGCCTACCACCAGAATTATTTTAAAAACAACCCCAGCCAGGGCTATTGTGCCTTCGTGATTGCGCCCAAGCTGGATAAATTCAAGAAGGTGTTTCGGGAGAAATTGAAGGAAGAGTACGTAGTCTGAGGTACTACTCGTACCAGGCTATGACCCGCTCGGCCGGTTTACGCTGAATATCCGGTACGGTGGCATCCGGTGCCGGGTACCCGATCGGGATCAACAGAAAGGGCTTTTCGTTGGCCGGGCGACCCAATAGCTTTGTCAGAAAGTCCATCGGGCTGGGCGTGTGCGTAAGTGCCACCAGCCCGGCCTGATGCAGGGCCGTCAGTAAAAACCCGCAGGCCAGTCCCACCGACTCGTTTACGTAATAGTTGTTTTCCTTCTTTCCCTCCTCCCCAAACTCATAGATTCGCCGGAAGACGATAATCAGCCACGGGGCGGTTTCCAGAAAAGGTTTGCGCCAGTCGGTATCGAAGGGGGCCAGGTCGCGCAGCCATTCCTTACTCATGCGGCCGTGGTAGCTGCGGTACTCTTCTTCCTCGGCCGCTTCACGAATCTGCTTTTTCAGCTCCAGGCTACCTACCGCGCAGAACGTCCAGGGCTGCTTGTTGGCCCCCGAGGGTGCCGAAGAGGCGGCCATGATCAGCTGCTCCACCGCCTCCCGGGGCACGGGGTGATCCGAAAAAAAACGCAACGAGCGGCGTTTTTCCAGAAAAGCGTGGTAGTTTGCACACTGTTGGATGAGCTCGTCGGGGTTTAGGGGCTTGCTGGAAGGGTAAGGAATATGAGATGACATAGGGGTATTTCGTATTTTTACTCACAGATAAGGTCATAGTTACCGCATTTCAATGACCGTTTACTACACTTCGATGACCATTTACTACACTTCGATAACCGTATAATAAGTTCGGTAGCTTTGTATTTTGTGCTGTGGAAATTACCCGTTTTCTTTGTCATAATATTAGTCATCCTATAAAACTACTTTATTACTCATGAAAAATCTTTTTAACTCTTTTCTACTTATAGCCCTTTTGGCTTTTTCTGCTCAGAATGTACTGGCTCAATCTTATCAGCAAGGCGATAAACTTCTGAACGTAGGTATTGGCGTAGGCACCTATGGAGTCGGAGGTATTGGATTTGGCGGCTCTTTTGAATATGGTATACACGAAGCTATAAGCGTAGGAGCGCTAGCCGGGTATTCAGGCAAGAGTTATTTTGGAACTCGCTGGTCTGTTTTAACCATTGGCGCGCGCGGTTCTTACCATTTCAACGAGCTCCTCAACCTGGACAATGATATGATTGACCTATATGCAGGATTGGGACTTGGCTATCGGAATGTTACCTGGAATTACAGTGGAATAGGTAGAAACGACTCTTGGGGAGGTGGAATTACCTTCCTGGGCCACATTGGTGGCAAGTACTACTTCCAGCCTAATATGGCGGCATTTGCTGAGTTAGGATCGGGCTTTGGAACTCTGCAAGCCGGATTAGCCTTTAAGTTTTAATCCAGCCTTTTCACTTCTGTCCCAAAATCAAAAGGGCAGCCCCGTCGGGGCTGCCCTTTTGATTTTGTCCTGTTTCTGAAATCTACAACCCAAATCCCAGGGCAAAGCCTTTGACCGCTGCCGGGAAATTAGCTGTTTTGGTAGCAGCACCCGTTGTGAGGTTGATCGTATACAAGCCGGTCGTACCGCCCACGGTGAGCAGCGCGTAGGCAGTACCCGAGGTGCCGCCAATATCGAAGCCATTGGCGGCCTCAATCATAACGCCCAGGTTACCAATCTCCTGTAAGCCTCCGGCGTTCGGCGGGTCCTGCTTGTAAAGTTTATTATTCTGGCTGTCTATGTCATAGAGCACCGTGGCGGTAGTACCCGCAAAGCTGTTAGTATAGGCGGCACCGTTCACGAAGGGGGTACCCGAGGCCGGAGTCAGGGTTCCGTCCACGATGGTTACACCCGTAGTCACATTCACGCGCAGGTTCTGGGCGGAGTTGCTCACAATGCGCAGGCGGTCGGCCACGGGGTTGAAGTCGACACCAAAACTGGTGCCGCTCAGCGACACATTCAACGTAGAGATCATAGCAGCCGCTCCATTGGAGAGGTTGATGCCGTACAGCACGCCATTATTGCCGAGCGCGTGCAGTTGCCCATTGACGGGCCGGAAATCGATGCCCTCGATAGTCACGCCGGAAGGCAAGCCGGTAATGGCGCGGGTCAGGGTAGTAATGGTGGTGGATGTCGGGTTA
>CATMVR010000704.1 GCA_950075905.1 uncultured Persicitalea sp.
GTTCTCCCGCTCTATTCCGATGGCTTTAATTTGTCGCTCATGGCTATCTCAGACGACGACGGCGCTACCTGGAAACCAAGCCTGCCGCTAGTGGGCCGGGGGCCGATTCAGCCCAGCGTGGTGCAGAAAAAAGACGGAACGCTGGTGGCCTTTCTCCGCGATAGCGGCGACTACCCCACCCGCGTGCAGCGTAGCGAGTCAAAAGACGGGGGATATACCTGGACAGCCGCCACCAAAACCGATATTCCTAATACGGCCAGTGTAGAGCTGCTGGTGCTGCGCGACGGCCGCTGGGCCTTTGTGGGCAACGATCAGACTGGCAGCCGCAACCAACTGGCTCTTTTTCTCTCAGAAGACGAAGGAAAAACCTGGCGCTGGAAAACCTATCTGGAACACGACGCGCCGGATGGAGGCGGCTACTCGTACCCCTGCCTGATTCAGGCGCCTGACGGTATGCTCCATATTACGTATTCGCACCATCGAGCCAAAAATCACAAATCCATCAAGTACGTCGAGGTCAACCCTGCGCACATCAGGTAGCCTTCTGCCTTATTCATGCATCTATTATTCTAAAATTATTATGCAAAAAATTGTCTCTTCCCTGTTTTTATTTATTCTGGGTAGCCTATTGGCCCCGCTGCCGAAGACTTTGGCGCAGCGCGTGTACCAGGACAAACCCTTTGAACAAGAATACAGCGTAAAGTACTACCTGAAAAACGCCGGACCGGAGCTGCTCAAAGTAGGGGCCGACCGCAACGGGGTGATCAAGGTACTTTCATCGGCCGGTCTGATGATGCCCCATCAGGGCCAGTTTCTGTACCCCGGCGAGCTCGTGGCCGATGGGCGTTACCGGTTTATTAAAGATAAAAAACTCAGTGACCTGACCGTCCATGACCGACAGTTTGTCTTTTTGAGCGACCAGGCCGTACTCAGCGATGCCTGGGCGGGGGCATTGTACAGCAAACACGCCACGCCGGGGGCCACCCTGCTGGCAGCCGGGGAGGGTATGTCTTTTCTGGTTTCGGATGGAAGCCGACTGGCCCTGCTGAATCAGGACAAGGTACTATGGGAAGGCGCTATGAGCGATGGAAAAACGGTGGCGATCCGCTACCAGCCCAGCATAAAGACGTTTTGGGTACTGAGTGCCTCCGGGCTGTATACTCTTCCAGTGGCTACGAGAAAGCTCAGCAAGGTACTAGACGGCAACGGTTTTACCTCCTTTGCGATTGTGAATGACACAAAGGTAGTGGTAGGTACCCCGGATGGCTATCTGGATTGGAATCCGGCTACGAAAAAATCGATACGCCATAACAAACTGCCCGTGCCGGCTATCACTACCGTGGAGGCTATTGGCAATAAAGTATGGTTTGGTACGCCCCAGGGTGCCTTTGCGGTGCGGCCCGACGGAAAGGTCGACTACTACCATGGCGAGCGCTGGCTACCGGGCAATGAGGTAGTAGACATAGCGCCGGGACCAGAAAAATCGGTGCTGATTCTGACCAAAGACGGACTCAGCGAGCTCGTTTTCAAATCCATGACCCTCTACGATAAAGCCCGCTTTTATGATCAGCAGGTACGCAGCCGCCACATTCGCAATGGTTTCAATGCCTCACTTTCCCGGATGGAAAAAGGGAATTTGTCTACGGGCTACCTGGCCGATTCCGACAACGACGGTCTGTGGACGTCCATGTACCTGGGAGGCGAGATTTTTCGCTACAAAGTAACCAAAGATCCCGAGGCGCTGCAAAACTGCCGCGAGTCGCTGGATGCCATGGAGCGCCTGTATACCATCAACCCGGTGCCGGGCTTTCCGTCGCGCTCTTTCGAGCGGCGGGGGTACATTGCCCAGCTTTCCGACCCGGACCGCTGGCAGCACGCCGACAACCCCGAGTGGGACTGGAAGGCAACAACCAGCAGTGATGAGGCCATTGGCCACATCTTCGCCTTTGGCGCCATGGCGGAGCTGATCGATGAGCCTACTCTGAAAAAACGGGCCATTGCGCTCATCGATACGCTGATGGGCCATGTAGTAGACAACGACCTCTACCTGATCGACTACAACGGTAAGCCCACCCAGTGGGGCAAGTGGAATCCGTCCTACGTCAACAATTTTCCTACCAACGTGGGCGACCGCAAGCTCAACTCGTCCAATATCATTGCCATGCTGCAGACAGCCTACCATTTTACCAAAAAAGAAAAATACCGTAAGAAGGCCTTTGAGCTGATGGAAAAGCACGGCTACCTGGAAAACCTCATGCGGCCCATGCGCGAAATCGGGCAGGCACCCGAAGGCTCCGACGAGTACAGCAAAATGCTTTCGGAAGGCTGGAACCACTCCGACGACGAAATGTATTTTGTGGGCTACTGGGGCTTGTACCGCTATGCCTTCAATGATACTCTGAAAGCCAAATACAAGCAGGCCATCCTGGATCACTGGCAGGCCGAGCGCCCCGAAAAGGAGGGCGCCTGGAATATCTTTACCGCCCTGACGGGTACCCCTGCTTTCGATTTACCCGAGGCCATATGGTACCTCAAAGAGTATCCCCTCGACCTGATCGACTGGGCTGTGCAAAATAGCCACCGGAAAGACATCGAACTGCTGCCGCTAAATTTTCGCAATCAGACTACCAAAGAAGTCCTGCCCCCCGACGAGCGGCCCATTCAGCGGCACAACGGCAACACGTTTACGCTGGACCGCAAGGGTAACGGTACCGGCGAGCATAGCGCCGGCGACATCTGGCTGCTGCCCTACTGGATGGGCCGCTACCTGGGAGTCATCAGCGCGCCGGTAAAATAGGCCCTAGCGCTGAAACCGGTCTTTCATCTCCTTGGGTACCTGCTTGTACAGGAGGTCGATCAGCGGCTTGTAGGCCGCGGGTGGAGCGTTGTGGTCAAAGGTGGGGGTAAAAACGGAGGTATCCCGCATGACGAAGGTTAGCGAGGCGTGCAGGGCGGCGTCTACCTGGTGCTTTTTACTTGGAACGGGTACCGACGCAAGGTTGTCGAGGGGTAGCTTGCGGGCTTCCCGCACAATGCGCTCCCACACCTCGGGCTCTATAATGTT
>CATMVR010000705.1 GCA_950075905.1 uncultured Persicitalea sp.
TGATGATATTCTCGAAGTATGTGCTGGCCTATCAAATTTTTACATAAGCAACTGATTTATAGCTATGCAACAAGTCTTTTGTGAATTTGTTTGACATAACTTTTTCCAATTGCGTTTAGATAAGTGGCATTATTTTCTGTTAAAAGGTCAATAATATCCAATTCGACTTGTCCCTTTTCTATAAGGCTTTTAATCTCCTCCGCTACTTTTTTAGATTTAGGTAATTCTGAGCGGAATTTCATAAGTCCATATATAGCGTAAGCTACATAAGTCTTTCCAGTATTATTCGGTCCACAAAGTATCGTTAAATCTTTGTCCAAGTCTAACTGAATATTTTTTACGTATCCTAATTCTTTTATATTTACTTTCATTTGTAGTCGTGTATTGATTGCAAATTTAGCTCTATTTCAGTTGTAAATGTCCTTTTTAGCTTCAATTTTCTAGTTTAACGCTGTTCGCTAGCATTACGTCCAACATTTGTGTAAACGCAATCAGTTGCGTTTATTTCCGTTATGGATGTAGTTCGTCGGGTTTGTCTAACATGATAAAACTATCACCAATTATTTCCGTTACATATCGCTTGTTTCCTTCCTTATCATCGTAGGAGCGGGTCTTGATTTTTCCTTCCAGATAGATCATGCTTCCTTTTTTTAAGTATTTGGCTGCCAACGTAGCCATATTTCGCCATAGCACTACTGTATGCCATTCGGTATCGGCTCGTGAATTACCTGCTTTATCTTTATAGGTTTCTGTGGTAGCTAACGAGAATTTGGCTACCTGTATATTTTCTTCTAGTGACTGTAACTCAGGATCTTTGCCTAGGTTGCCAATCAATGTTACCTTATTTAGTCCCCGCATGAGAAAGTAGAAGGATTTGCGTACAAGCTATATTTTGTTTTTCATATTTCCAAGTCATCCATCGGGCTTATTATCTGATCAAACCCTTTGGTAGTCATATGGGTGTATATTTCGGTGGTTTTGGAGCTTTCGTGGCCTAAAAGTACCTGGATATAGCGCAGATCGGTCCCTTTTTCCAATAGATGGGTGGCAAAGGACCGGGCCGTCGATACGGTGGCGTAGCGTATGGACTGTTACTTTCTTAGTGATCCCGGCTTTTTGACAGCTTTCTTTGAAAAACGCCTGAATGCTCCTAGCAGAGTAAGGCCCTCCTTCTAGTCCTTCAAAAAGATAAATCTTGGGCCGGTAGGCCTTTATATAGGTACGGAGTAAGGTCAAGGTTTTTATGGAAAGAAGCGTATAACGGTCTTTTTTGCCCTTGGCCTGCTCCACCCGGATTTGCATTCTGTTAGAATCTATATCTTTGATTTTTAAATTGATAACTTCTCCAATACGTAGTCCGGATGAATAGATTGTGGTCAGGATGGCCCGGTGCTTGAGGTTGGTGGTGGCCTTCAGAATAGCCGTCATTTCCTGGGTACTTAGCACATTAGGCAGCGCCTTCTCTTTGTTTGGCCGTACCAGGTTGTAAAACTTACGCTGCCCGCCCAATACCCGTTCGTAGTAGAACTTGATAGCATTGATTGCCTGGTTCTGATAGGAGGCAGATACCTTGCGATCTATCACGAGGTATTTTTATTTCCTATCAGCATTCGCTTTTTGTAAAAGTACTAATCCCAAATGTGAAGTTGAGTGTCCAAGTCCGGCGGAGTTCTAGACTGGAAGATCGTTGGAGATAACTCCAACGACGGCAGCAAAGTCCGGGGATGTTCCAGCTTGGGATTCTGGCCTATAACCGCAATAAAGCTCCAAAATAACCCCAAAAATTCCAACCCAACCTCACAAACTTTTCAAAAAGCTTACCTCCTCGCCACCACCGTCACCAAAAAACCCGTCAAAAAAAGCACCATCGTCCCAAACACAATCGCCAGGTAGGCATGGAAGGGGCTGGCGTAGTCCTGCATGGGGCCTTCGGTCCAGATGAGAGGGGAGAGGCTCATCCATAGGATTAGAATAACACCCAGCACTACCCCCAGGATCGCTCCCTTCCGGCTTACTTTCTCCACGAAAGCACCCAGCAGAAACAGTCCCAGCATCCCCCCACTAAACACCGAAGCCAGCTTCCACCAGGCGTCGAGGGCGCTCTTGACGTTGATCATGGCGAAGCCAATGCCGATGCCGATGACACTGATGAGAAAAGTAGTCAGGTACAGTACCCGCATGGATTCTTTTTCGGATACCTCTTTTTTGGAAAACCGCTGGTAGTAGTCCACCAGCACTACGGTAGACGAACTGTTGATACCCGTGGAGATGGTACTCATGCCCGCCGCGAAGATGGAGGCGATCATCAGGCCCGTAAGGCCGTCGGGTAGTACGTCCACGATGAAAAAGGGAAATACGCGGTCGCTTTTGGCGAGGTCGTGCAGGTCGGCGGGCAGGGTTTCCGGAAACACCCGGTAGTAGGCAAACAGTGCCGTGCCGATCAGGAAAAACAGCATCGAAACGGGTAGGTACAGCATTCCACCCCAGAGGGCCGAGCGCTTGGCTTCGGCTTCGGAGCTGGACGCCATGTAGCGCTGCACATAGTTTTGGTCGATGCCGTAGTTTTGCAGGTTGATAAAAATACCGTAGATCAGCACCACCCAGAAGGTAGACTCGCTCAGGCTCGTACCAAAACTTCCGAGGCTGAATTTGTCGTTTTCAGCCGCAATGGTAAAAACCTGTCCGGGCCCTTCGGGCATGGCAAAGAAAATGTACCCCAGGCACACCAGCGCCCCGCCAATGAGCACAATGCCCTGAATGGCGTCGGTCCACATGACGGCCTGAATGCCCCCCAGCAGCGAGTACACCATCACTACCAGACCCGTGACAGCTATGATCATCATAATATCCCAGCCAAAGAGCGCATTGACCGGCAGGGCCAGCAGGTACAGAATGGTACCGATGCGCATGAGCTGCGTGAGCAGATAGCAGGCCGATACGTACACCCGCGCCCACAGGCCAAACTTTTGTTCCAGAAAGCTGTACGCCGAAGGACTATTCAACTTCCGGTAAATCGGTACAAAAAACCGCACGGCCATGTAGGCCGAAACGGGTAGCGA
>CATMVR010000706.1 GCA_950075905.1 uncultured Persicitalea sp.
TTGATGTCACGGGTTCTAAGCATTTCTGCCATTTCGATGCCAATGAGCCCTCCCCCCACTACTACCGCCTCTTCTATTTCGTGCGTGTTGGCTTCCATGGCTTCGAGGTCCTGATAGCTATACAGGCCCTGCACTCCTTCCAGGTCCTCACCCGGCCAACCGATTTTGTTTGGTACCGAGCCCACACCCAGGACCAGGGTGTCATACTTGATATTGATGCCACTGTCGAGAATCAGCGTTTTGTCTTCGAAGTCAAACCGTTCTACCCAGGCTCTGACCAGTTCAATGCGGTTCTTTTCCCAGAAGAAGTCCTCATACGGTTTGGTATGTTCGTACTTCATGTGGCCCATATAAATGTACATCAGTGCGGTTCGGGAAAAGAAGTGATCGGTTTCGGTAGAAATGACCGTAATGCGGTGGTCGCTGTTTTTTCGGATATGACGGGCGGCAGTAATGCCACTGATGCCGTTTCCCAGTATGACAATGTGCTTCATGAATTGTTTTAGCGGGTAATTAGTTCGACAGATAGAGTTGGGTAGTCAGAGCCGGCATGTATGAGCAGCAAGGGAATGCATACACTTCAATAAGGTACTATGACCACATGAAAAGTAAGTAAAATGGGCAGATAATACAACACCATTCATATAAGTACAGTACATACGTATATAACGGTCTTCGGGATTTATTCTTTTATATCCATCAGGTGCACAGCGGGTCTGGTACGCGTGGAGTATTCAAAAATGACCTTGAAGATGGCCGTAAGCGGAATAGCCACAATGGCACCCCCTACGCCCCACAGCATGCTGAACACTACCACGGATACTATACTGAAAAAGGGGTTCAGGTTGACCTCATCGCCCAAAACAAAGGGGGTAAGGATGTAATTTTCGATCAGTTGCGCCAGGGTCATTACTCCTATAACCACAAAAAAGGCCGAAGGTTCGCCGGATACGACCGCAAATATGGCGGCGAGCCCGCCCCCCACGATGTTGCCAACGTAAGGAATGAAAGAAAATAATGCGGCAATAATGCCAAGTAATACACTGTACTGAATACCACCAATGGCAAAGCCGACGGCGTAGATTATACCCAGGGCTACCATGACCTGCAGCTTGCCCCATACGTAGAGGTTGGCAATAGACCGCACCTGAAAAATGGTGCGGTAAGCGTCTTCCTTTTTATCATCGGCGGCAATTTCCACAAAGAACTGCTTGAAACGGTTTCGCTGGGAGAGCAGCAGCACTACGTACACAAACAGCAGCAGAATGTTGGTAAGTGAGGTTGTAAAAGAGCCAAAGGCCGAAATCCCGGCTGATTGCAGATTACTGAGGTTTTTTTTGAGCCCGTTGATCTGCTCAGTTGGAGAAAGGCCCGTTTTTTCCTGGATGAAACTCTGAGCTTGATTTATCTTTTGCACCGCCCTCTCTTGTATTTGGGGCCAGTCGTCGGCCAGCAGGCTCACCTGGTAGGTAAGTATACCTACCATAACTGCCAGAAAGAGAAACAACAGAAATGTGCTGGCGGCCACAGCCCAGCCCTTCGAAAAGCCTTTGCTTATAAGCCAGTCCATCACGGGGCTAAGCATCAGCGCCAGTACGATGCCTATGCTAAACGTAGCCAGAAAAGCTCGGCCAAGGTACAAGCCAGCGGGAATTCCGACCAGCACAACAACCCATTGAGAAAAGGAGAGGATATCTTTTTTCATTGTACTCATTTTTTTACCGGAAAAACCGGTAAAAAAACGTGCCGTGCTTTGGCTCAGTCGGTTTTGCCTTTTAGATTAAAGGATAGTCCGGCGTACAAATCCACTCCCTGCGCATTGAGCTGCCCTTGCCGGGAAAACAATCCCGCCAGGTTATCCGACCCTACCCGGAGGGGCCCCAGCCGTAGCCCGGCTCCCAGGGCCCAGCTTTTGTTTTGCCGTACAATCGGCAATGCTATGCCTACCCCTTTCCACTCCAAACGGGGCGTTACCGCCCAGAGCGGGGTCTGACGCCACTGGGGGATACCCGTACGCTTAATACCCTGAATCACCGTAGCATTCAAAAAGATGGCATTCGTCAGTTTGAGGTCGGCCGTCAGATTCATGGCAGTAGGGGTAGCCATGGTGAAATATCCGGTGTTGTTGCCTTCTTCGAGGCCAAACTCTTCTTCCATCAGCCGACCAAAAGCGCTGAGCTGGTTTTCGCCCTCGCGGGGGGAGCTGTACCCCCGCCACTCTTCTTCGGTAATCTGCTGGTTTTCGGTCCGGATGGAGTAACTTTTTACCACCGGGCTCTCAAATCTGATCTGCCCCATGTCGGTAAGCGATGCGCTGAGGCGAACCCGGGCAAAGTCGGTGTCATCCAGAATCTCGTAGGAGATCCCAGCATCCCAGCCCCAGCCCTGTCCGTTTCTGTTCCTGCCAAACAGCAGGCCCGGCGAGAGCAGGTCCTGCCGGCCAATATCCGTGTAGCCCATGGTGGCTTCAAAGTTGTCTACCTGCATATATACGGTGTTGCTATTTTCAGCATCGGGTAGCAGGCGGTAGTTGAGGTTTTGATTTTGCATAAAACCGGCCGCGTTGCCCAGGTACCGCTTCACTGTTACGCCCGCCCTAACGCGGGCGTAGTCTGTTTCGGAAAGTACCTGCCCCCACGAGAAAGCCCACTCAGAGTAGGCCATGCTCGATAGATTGAAACGGTTTTCTGACTGACCGGCATAGAGCGCCAGGTAGCCCAGTTCCTGCAGATTGCTGGCATCGGCCAGGCCAATCCGGGCAATAGCCATCAGCCTGTTGGAGGCGTCAGTGACCTGAAAGCCACTCCGTACCCGGCTCATCAGCGCCAGGGTGGTTTTTTCTCCCAGCTGGGCAGCAAAAGCCGGGCCGCGTAGCTCCGCTGCCAGGGTGGCATTTTTTGGCCCCTTTCCACCCACTTCTTTGAGGTCGAAGGGATCGAGCGGGCGGCTGTTTTTTCCCTGAATCAGATCGAGCATCGAAAAGGGGGCCGCGTAGCGTACATAGTTATTGTTAAGGTTGACCCCGGCCGACACCAGGTGAAGCTGAAATTTGCGG
>CATMVR010000707.1 GCA_950075905.1 uncultured Persicitalea sp.
GAAGATCTATCAGGTCAAACGGGCTTTTGAGCAAATGAAGCAAACCAACGCGGACTTGCTGCGCGAATACCTAACCAAAGCTACCGTGGCCCGCAACAAACGGCAGTATACCGAGGCTATCGGTTATTTTCGTAAAGCCGCCGAGCTCAAACCCGACTCGACAGCCCTGGGTGAGACCATTCAACTGCTGAATAGCAAGTCCCGCATCAAAACCGAGCTGGACGAAAAATACAACGCCGGCAACTATACAGAGGTCATTAAGGATTACTCGGGCTATATCCGGAAACACAAGGGGAACTCTGACTACTACCTGGGGCGGGGCCTGGCTTACTACAAAACCAACAAACTCAAGTCGGCCCTGGAAGACTTTGATAAGGCCATTGAGCTGGATTATAGCAACCTGGCCGCTTTTGAAGCCCGCGCCCGCTTGTACGAATATCAGAAAGAGCTTCCAAAAGCCATCGCTGACCTGACCAGCTACCTCAACATAGACCCCGCCAACACCGACGTGCTGGCGTACCGGGCCAATCTCCGCATCCTGACCCGCAACACCAAAGGGGCTTTTGAAGACTATGACCGGGCCATTGAGCTAGCCCCGGGGGTGGCAGAGTACCATTACCTGCGTGGACTGTTGCAGGCCCAGTCGGCGGCCCTGCCTGAGGCTATCCGGGATTTTAGTGAGGCCATTGTCCGCAATGGAAAGTACGGAGATGCTCTCTTCCAACGAGGCCTTGCCTACGTGAAAACGCAAAAAATAATGGAAGCGGGGGCTGATTTTGGCCGTCTGCGCGAGGTAGGAGAAACCCCCGAGCAGAGCCAGCAAATAGGAGCGATTGCCAGTGAGTTGTTTCAAAAGGGCATAAATGCCTATGGGCAACAGGCTTTTCGTGGTGCAATCGCGCATTTTGACGAATCCATTAAGATTCATCCCGGCCTGCCCGATACCTGGTACTACCGCGGGTTGTGCCTGGGTCAACTATCCGATAGAAACAATGCTCTGGAGTCTTTTTCCACGACACTGAAACTAAAACCAGATTATAGTGAGGCCTTTTTTGAGCGGGGAAAAATTCATTTCAAAAACGCCGAATTCTCCCTTGCTGAGGTTGATTTCAAAAGCTCCCGAACCCTCGCGCCAACGTTTTACCTGGCTTATCTGGGAGAGGCAGACGCCCTCTTTTATCAGAAATTATTTCCCAAAGCCATTCAGGCGTACGAAACCATCAAAACGCTCGACAAGAAGATCGGCAATGCTTTTTCGGACAGCCTTTACTCCGAGGCTTACAACCGGCTGGGAATCTGCTACTTCGAAACGGGCGCGTTTGAAAAAGCTATCGAGGAATTCAGCCGGTCTTTGTCTAACCGGAACACGTTCTCGGATGCGTATCTCAACCGGGGTATGTCGTACCAGGCCACCAAAAACCTGAAAAGGGCCGTTGCCGATTATCAGCGGGCCGTGGCGCTGGATGTAAACAATCCTGGTAAGAGCTTCATTCTGGCCAACGGTCTGCTGGCCAGCGACGATGTCGACGAAGCCCTACGCATGTATACGCGCGTCATTGAGCTGGATGCCAAAAACGCATGTTGCCAGGCAAAGGCGTACTACGGCAAAGGAGAGAGTTTTTACCTTAACTCGCAGTTTGAAAGGGCGGCTGAGAGCTACCTGATGGCTTTTGGTCTGGATAGTACCCTTCTGTCGGAGCAGTCGGCCTACAATGCTGGCGTAGGGCTCTTGTTTCAGAGAAAGCCGGAGGAAGCTCGCGGGCTTCTCGCAAAAGCCGCTACCAAGCTGGCGCTTTCTGCGGAGGCCTACTACGGCCTGGGCTGTGCCAATCTGTTGTTGAAAAACAAGCAGGAAGCACTCCAATGGTTTGAAAAAGCCTTTCAGACCGGGGGAAAAGTTACCCGTACTTATGTCCGTAAGGACAAGCTCATAGAGTTCTGTGATAAGTCGTTTGCCAATGATGAAGACTTCAAAAATCTCGTAAGCCGCCTGCTCAAAAGATAGGACAGTCCTCTCTTAACCCCAGGTCGTCAGTGAGCTATGGGCGGTGTTTGTCATAGCAGCTTGATCTTATCCTGTCACTTCCTGCTTACTCAGGGCGTAGTGCTGGACTTTCTGCACAGCCCGCGCAAAATCAGCCATGTCGTCGGCAGTACCCAGCATGGCGTGCTGCAATATCCACACAGCCTCCCGGCAGGCCTGCTCGGCCACCGGGCATACCACATCCGTATAGCTGACGTGGTCCGGAATGGCGTAGCCCATGAAGTTGCGGTTCTGAAATAGGGGCTGCCGGTACAGCGGGTGAGGGTACCCCCGAAAACAGGGTACTCCCTCAGCGGCGAGCAGATCGACGAAGTCGTTTTTGGACAGGTGGTTGAACTGGGCCGGGTCGTACCTGAAAATGTACAGATGCTGGCAATGGATCGTCTCACCGTGGCCACGGGGCAGGGGCGTTATGCCCTCAAAGGGTAGAAGAAGCTCGTTGAGCAGCTGCCCGTTGTGGTGGCGCAGGTGGGTTTGCGCGTCGAGTCGTTTGAGCTGGCAGCTCAGCAGGGCAGCCTGCATGGGGGTAATGCGGTAGTTGCAGCCCGGCAGGTAGTGGTCGTACCACTGGCCTTCGGGCAGGCGGCCCACGTTGCGCAGCGAAGCCATGATGCGGTAGAGGTCGGGGTCATTGGTGATAACCATGCCGCCTTCGCCGCTGGTGAGGTTCTTGGAGGATTGAAAGCTAAAACTGCCAACGTCACCAATAGAGCCCAGCTTTCGGCCCTTGTATTCGGCGCCGTGGGCGTGGGCGGCGTCTTCGATCACCCGCAGGTTGTGCCGCCTGGCAATGGCCATGATCTCGTCCATGGCGCAGGCCTGCCCGGCAAAATGTACCGGGACTATCGCTTTGGTGCGGGGTGTGATGGCAGCCTCAATTTTGGCCGGGTCGAGGTTGTAGGTATCGGGGGCAATGTCCACAAAAACCGGCACGCCGTTCGCTTCAATGACCGTAGACGCAGTGGCAATGAAGGTGTAGGGGGGCACAATGACCTCGTCGCC
>CATMVR010000708.1 GCA_950075905.1 uncultured Persicitalea sp.
CCCTTTTTGTATCAAGTGAATACTGTAATAAAAAAATATCCCTGCATGCTTAGGGAATCCCCTATTTTTTGCCTACTTACGGGCTTGGGCTGCTTTTGAAGCCCTTTGAGAAATTCATTCTGACCTAAATAACCCCATGCGAGTAAGACCCTGTGCCCTCATCATTGAACGCAATAGCGTCCTGACTATGAAGTACCGCTATGGCGATACGGATGTGTACGCACTGCCCGGCGGCAACCCCGATCCGGGTGAGGGCCTTTCGGAAGTGATCATGCGGGAGCTACGGGAAGAACTGGGGATTGAAACCGAGGTAGACCAGCTGGTACTGTGCGGGGAGGTGATTGGCGAAGACGGCCGCAAGGACGCCCTGCACGCGGTTTTTCTGGTGCACCTCATTGCCGGCATGCCGATTCTGAACCCCGAACACACGAGCGCCCTGGAAATAAAGTGGCTTTCACTGGCAGACCTGGAAAGCCTCCACCTTTACCCCAACGTGGGACAGGAGATACGGGCATTTATAGACGGAAGACTCCCGGGAACCTACCTCGGCAAAATAGATCAGCCCTACGCGGATTAAAAAAAACGCTGTCAGGGTCTTGAACCCTAACAGCGTTGAAATAGTCAGCCGACGGCCGAAAGCCCTTAGGCCATTTCCATCTTCGCGGCGTTGCGCTTGCGGTCGGTTTCTTCGAGGTATATCTTCCGCATCCGGATGCTCTGGGGCGTTACTTCCAGGTATTCATCCTTCTGGATATATTCCATGTATTCTTCGAGCGAGAAATTAATCTTCGGCGCGATGCGCAGACCGTCGTCCGAGCCCGAAGCCCGCATGTTGGTCAGCTTTTTGGCTTCCTGCAGGTTCACCACGATGTCGTTGGGGCGGTTGTGCTCGCCTACCACCTGACCACCGTAGATTTCCTCGCCCGGATCTACAAAGAACCGTCCGCGATCTTGCAATTTGTCAATGGTATAGCCGGTAGCCATACCCGTGCCTTTGGAGATAATCGAACCACTGTTTCGGCCGGCAATAGGGCCACGGTAGGGTTCAAAGCTCTTGAAACGGTGCGTCAGTACGGCTTCTCCCTGGGTAGCAGTCAGTACGTTGGAACGCAGACCGATCAACCCGCGCGACGGGATTTCAAATTCGAGGTGCTGCAAATCGCCCTTGGGCTCCATCACGAGCAGCTCTCCCTTGCGCTGGGTAGCCAATTCAATTACCTTACCAGCCGACGTTTCGGGCACGTCTACCACCATCGTTTCGATGGGTTCGAGGCGCTGTCCGTTTTCATCTTCCTTGAAAAGTACCTGCGGCTGACCTACCTGCAACTCGTACCCTTCGCGACGCATGGTTTCGATCAGTACCGACAAGTGGAGAATACCACGTCCGTACACCAGGAATTTATCTTCGCTACCGGCCGACTCCACGCGGAGGGCCAGGTTCTTCTCGGTTTCTTTCATCAGACGGTCACGCAGGTGGCGTGAGGTCACAAACTTACCTTCCTTACCAAAGAAGGGCGAGTTGTTGATGGTAAAGAGCATATTCATCGTTGGCTCGTCTACCGCGATACGGGGCAGTGCCTCGGGGTTTTCAAGATCGGCAATGGTATCGCCAATTTCAAAATCCTCGATGCCGGTTACGGCGCAGATATCGCCCGCGCCTACTTCGCTTACCTTCTGACGGCCCAGGCCTTCAAATATCTGAAGCTCTTTGATTTTTACTTTCTTAATCACACCACCGGCCTTGCAAAGCGATACCTGGGCACCCTCTTTCAGGGTACCACGAAGTACGCGGCCAATGGCGATACGCCCCACAAAGGCATTGTAGTCCAGCGAGGTGATTTGCATCTGCGGAGTACCCTCGTTAATGGGGGCGGCAGGAATCTGCTCGATGATGGTATCGAGCAAAAACGTGATATTATCGGTAGGTTGCTTCCAGTCTTCGCCCATCCAGCCCTGCTTCGACGAACCGTACACGGTCACGAAGTCAAGCTGATCTTCGGTAGCGCCCAGGTTAAACATCAGGTCGAATACATTCTCCTGAACTTCCTCGGGGCGGCAGTTTTCTTTGTCTACTTTATTTACGACTACAATGGGCTTCAGACCCAGCTCAATGGCTTTGCCCAGTACAAAACGGGTCTGTGGCATGGGGCCTTCGAAAGCATCCACAAGTAGCAACACACCGTCGGCCATCTTCAGTACGCGTTCTACCTCACCGCCAAAGTCGGCGTGACCCGGGGTATCGATTACGTTGATTTTTACATCTTTGTAGCGAACCGATACGTTTTTGGACGTAATGGTAATCCCGCGCTCGCGCTCGAGATCGTTGTTGTCAAGAATCAGATCGTCAAATTCCTGGTTCTCACGGAAAAGCTTGGAAGCATGAATGATTTTGTCAACCAGCGTAGTTTTGCCGTGGTCAACGTGCGCAATGATTGCGATGTTACGAATGGATTGCATTTCTTTTTTCAGATCAACAGTTGAAATTTTCAGCCCACAGAGAAAAAGAAAGCACGTTCTGTCTTTGTTCCCCGGAAACAAACCGCAAAAGTACGGAGTTTTTAGCTGAATAACAGTTTTTTACAATTAATTAATCATAAACACTGAAAAAACGTTCATTGATCTAAAAGAAGTGCAAAAAAAGCGGCTCTATTTACTCAAAAAGGGCGCTTTGGCCAACCGTAGGATTTTGTACCGCCTCCCAGCCCATCATCGCCTGCTTGCGGGCAGTCCCCCAGCGGTAGCCGCCCAGTCCGCCTGATTTCTGTAATACCCGGTGGCAGGGAATCAGGTAGGCAATGCGGTTGCTGCCGATAGCCGTACCTACGGCCCGCGAAGCGGTGGGCTGCCCGATGGATCGGGCAATGTCGTCGTAGCTTACCAGTTGCCCGGATGGGATACGCAGCAGCGCTTCCCATACCTTGATCTGAAAATTGGTACCACGCAGCAGCACGGGAAGAGGCGCAGACGAGGACTTTTCGGAAGCAAATAACTGATGCACGTACGAACTCGTCGCGCCTTCATCGGGCATCCAGGTAGCCTGCGGCC
>CATMVR010000709.1 GCA_950075905.1 uncultured Persicitalea sp.
CGGGCTGCGTGGGCCAGGGTTGCTCGCCGGGTAGGGTAGGGCCCTTGGGTACCGGCACTTCCTTTACCGGAAACAAAAGCTTACCGGTATCGCGATCAAAAACAAAGATAAACCCATCCTTGGTAGCCTGCGCCACGGCGTCGATAGTTCGGAGTCGACCGTCGGGGCCCTTGTGTTTTACCGTAATCAGGTTAGGCGGACAGGGTATATCGCGGTCCCAGAGGTCGTGATGGACGGTCTGGAAATGCCAGATACGCTCGCCGGTGGCGGCGTTAAGGGCAATGACGCAGTTGGCAAACAGGTTGCTCCCCTTGCGGGCCCCGCCGTAAAAGTCGGAGGAAGGGGAGCCGGTACCCAGGAACACCATGCCGCGTTTTTCGTCTACCACCATCCCGGCCCAACAGTTGGCTCCCCCGAGTTTCTTGTAGGAATCTTTCTCCCAGGTTTCGTAGCCGTACTCGCCGGGCAGCGGAAGGGTGCGGAATACCCAGGCTAGCTTTCCCGTACGCACATCGAAGGCCCGGATATGGCCTGGTGGGGCATTACCGCCTTCATTCAGGGCCGAGCCCATGATAATCAGGTTTTTGTAAATAACCCCCGGCGTCGTGGAGCGGATGCTGTATTGATTTACGTCATAACCCAGCGTAGCCTCGTCGCCCAGGCCGGCGTGCAAGTCTGTTCCACCATTTTTTCCAAAGCTCTCGATCGGCTTACCCGTCTGGGCATTGATCGCGTAGAGCGTAGCCCCCACCGAATACAGAATCCGCTCATCATTTCCCTCCGCCCAGTACACCACCCCGCGCACAGGCTGGTAGGTAGGCTTCACGGAAGGATCGGCGAAAGGATCAAATTTCCAGAGCTGCTTACCGGTAGCCGCGTCGGCGGCGAAGAGTTTCAGCTGTGGGGTGGTACCGTACATGATGCCTTTGACCACGATGGGTTGGCAGGGAATGACCATTTGCCGGGAGTCGGTGGGTTTGTTTTCGCCGGTATCGTACGACCAGGCCAGTTGCAGATTTTTAACGTTTTGCAGATTTACCTGGCTCAGCTCCGAGTAGCGGGTTCCGGCCGGATCGCCCCCATAGGTACGCCAATCTACGTTTTTTTCGTCAAGATTACCTTTATACAAAAAAGCGGCTCCGCCAACCCAAAATAGGAGGAGTCCAAGAGAAAAACAGTACCAATAGTTTTTTGGGAAAAAGAATTTCATCGGCTCTTTGATCCAGTACAATAGGGTTAGTTATCAGCTTCAAACGTATAGTGAATATTCCAGCGGATGGTTTCGCCCGGCTTAGCCGATAGTTTGATATAAGGCTCAGGGCAGGAAGTGTTGGGATTGGACCAGTACACCAGTTTTTCCAGCGGCCGATCGCCTTTGATGTGTACCCCCGCGCCCGTTTTCGTATTTCGGATCGTGAGGTCGTAGTTCTGTTCGGTCGCGGATATACCCTGTACCCCGGCGGTGAATACGTTTTCGCCTTTGGCCAGTGTACGGTTGTAGACGATGGCGTTGCCTTTGGCATCGGCAATGGTACCGAAGCCCTTGCCTTCAGCGCTCACCTCGTACGGAAATGTAGTACTGATGTTGGGGCCGGTAGGCTCGCCGTCAATGACAAAGAAGTTGTGGTTGTAGGTACTGGTTTCGATGGGTTTGGTGCCGGTGTTTTTTAAGCTATGTTCCAGCACTAGCTCCGGTTTTCCTTTTACCAGCCGTACTACTTTCTGGTATTCGTACCCATAACCGGCGGCATCTTTCAAGGTATGGGTAAACTCTGCGCGGTCCTTTTTCGTCTTCACTGTCCAGGTACCGGGGTTTTTGATTTCATACTTTCGGGAAAAAGTATAGGACTTATCGTCTGGCTTTACCAATGATCCAACACCGATTTTCACAAACTCGCTTCCCGGGGCGGCCTCCTCCATACCTATCGCTACAAACTCTTCCACCGGGCCGGTGATGGCATCGTGCAGTTTCGGATCATAGGGCGCAGGGTTCCATAAGCCGAAGTACTGGTGCCCCTTGTATTCCAGCGAAGGCATTACCCCCGACCAGTCGAAGCGGGTGCCCCGATAATAGCCTTTTTCAGCATCAGGCAGATGGAGGGTGGCAGTGATAAGACCGTTGGTAATTTTAGCCGAGGGAAAATCTTCCATAGGTATGAAGCTGAAAAAAAGAAGCGTGAGCACCAGGGCTACTTTGACATTCATGATGATCTTGTTTTTATTATGAAAAAGGCAGCAGCGGTTAAAATATCACTAACCAAAAAATTTAACCGCAAAGACGCAAGGGCGCTAAAAATTCGCGGAGTCCATATTTTCCTTGCGCCTTAGCGTCTTTGCGGTTTTCTAAAACTCACCAATCCGTCACCGAACCATCCAACGCATTGTACGTCTCGGGATTTTTCCAGTCGTGGCCGATTTTGTCCTTCATTTGCTCGTCATCCAACTCGACACCCAGCCCCGGCTTTTTAGGGATGAGCACGGTACCATCCTTTTGTAGTTTGAAGGGGTCTTTCAGGTAGCCTTCGCCGAGCGATACCTGCTCCTGCACCAAAAAATTGGGTATGCTGGCAGCCAGATTCAGGCCCACAGCGAGGGATATAGGCCCCATGGGATTGTGCGGGGCAATGGGTACGTAGTAGGCTTCGGCCATACCCGCAATGAGGCGCCCTTCGGTAATACCCCCGGCATGGCAGAGGTCGGGCTGAATGATGCTGGCGGCGCCTTTTTCCAGTATTTCGCGGAAGCCCCACTTGGCGGAGGAGGGGAGCGACGGGAAATGGGCGGAGATGCAGAGCTCGCCCTGTTGCTTGGCCGTTTCCAGCAGGCCGGTCTGGAACTCGCTGGCCGAGAGGGTGCGGGTGCCGGAGGCGGATTGCAGCGTCACCGTGCCGCCTCCGCCGAGAGACAGTGTGCTGCTGCCCACGGCCAAGCCATCGGACTGGCTCAGCGTCAGCGACTTGTCCTGCGCCCCACGCCACTCATTGAACAGATCGCGTTTTTCAGCACAGTACTGTGGCGAGGTGTCTGGCGCACGCGCGTA
>CATMVR010000710.1 GCA_950075905.1 uncultured Persicitalea sp.
GGCTTTACTTTATCTGGAAATATAAATGGAATCTGAATTATGTATAATGTAGGTATAATTGCCCTAAGTTCCCTGATTTGTGCCTACGCCGTGTTCACCGGATTGCTCGCCTATTTCTGGATCCGGCTCAAAAGCAGCCCTTCCCGCACCTCCCCATTCCGAACCCGAATTTCGGTTGTCATCCCCGTTCGTGACGAAGCCGCTACCATCGGGCAGCTCATCGAAGATCTTAATGATCAGCGCTATACTTCTACCCTGTTTGAGGTACTCGTGGTCAATGACTCCTCTACCGACGACACTGCCCGCATCGTGAAATCATACGTGCACAAGTCCACTTTTCACCTCCGGCTTATCGATCTCCCTACCGAGGCCAATCCAATATCACCCAAAAAAAGGGCGATTGAAACCGCGCTGCGGGAAGCCACCGGCGAGCTGATCGTAACCACCGATGGCGATTGCCGGGTGGGTCCCGACTGGCTCAGTTCTATTGTAGAAACCTACCAGACCCAGGGTGCCAAAATCATCAGCGGCCCGGTGACTTTCACCAGGGAGCAGACATTTTTTGACTACCTGCAGACCGTCGAGTTTTCCAGTCTCATAGGCAGTGGGGCCAGCTCACTGGCGGCCGGAAAGGCCACTTTGTGCAACGGGGCCAATCTGGCCTACGAAAAAAAGGTATTCGATGAGGTAGGAGGCTTTGCCGGCAACGAAAACATCGCTTCGGGAGATGACGAGTTTCTGTTTCACAAAATTGCGCAGCGCTACCCCGAAGGTACCTATTTCCTGAAAGACCAGCGGGCCATTGTGCAAACTACCCCCCACCGTCGCTGGGAGGACTTTTTCCGGCAGCGCAAACGGTGGGCCAGCAAGTGGAAACACTACAAAAATCCGGCTAGTTTACTGGTAGCCCTTTTCGTATTCGCCGCTAATCTATCCCTGATCCTACTCCTTGTACTGGGCCTGGGGGGCTACATTTCCTGGCTGCTGGTAGGCGTGCTTTTGCTGATCAAATGGGTACCCGAGTGGGTTTTTATTGGCAATGTACTTCGGTTCCTAAAAAAGAAAAGCGCCATTTTGTATATTCCGCTGGTGCAGCTGGTCTATCCGTTTTACGTTACGTTCTTCGGACTGGTTGCCCAAAAACCCACCTACGTATGGAAGGGCCGGGAACTCAGGTAGAGCGGGGCTGTACCGAAACTTTTGTACTTTTGTTGCTGAATTTTTCGCCATGTTTCTTCATCACGCTCCTTTCTGGCTCCGGGCCATCTACCCAAACTTTGTTTGGCGCATCAGGACAAACGACAAAGTGCTTTTCCTGACTTTTGATGATGGTCCGATACCAGACGTGACGGAGTTTGTGCTTAGTACCCTCGAAGACCACGCGGCCAGGGCCACTTTTTTCTGCATTGGAGAAAACGTGCGAAAACATCCGGCTATTTACCAGCAGCTAATTGGGAAAGATCACACGGTGGGCAACCATACCTTTAACCACCTGAACGGCTGGAAAACGGCAAACGATACCTACACGGAAAACATCTGTCGCTGCGACGAGCAGCTTGGCCTGCATACCCGCCTTTTTCGCCCCCCCTACGGCCGCATCAAGCGCGCCCAGGCGAGCGTTCTGCTCCCTGAGCGAAAAATTGTCATGTGGGATGTGCTCAGCGGGGATTTTTCACAAGAGATTACCCCCGAAAAATGTCTCCGTAAGACCATTCAGTATGGCCGTCCGGGCTCGATTGTGCTTTTTCACGATAGCCTCAAAGCCCGCAAAAACATGGAGTATGCCCTCCCCCGCGTGCTGGATCACTTCGGCGGGCTGGGGTACCGCTTCGCCTCACTACCAATGAACGAACCGGCCCTATGAACCCCTCCATCTCAGCGCATTCCGTTCCAAGGATAAGTATCCTGGTCGCGGCCCGCAACGAGGCCGACAACATAGGCCGTTGCCTGCGTGCCCTGGATGCCCTGGATTATCCCAAAAGCCAACTGGATATCTGGATCGGCAACGATCTGTCTACCGATGCTACGGAGGAACTCATTCAAAATTACATTGCCGGTAAGTCCCACTTTCACTACCGCCTCATTGCGGAGCCTTGGCCCGGACTGAAAGGCAAAGCCAACGTCCTTGCCCAGCTGGCGAGGGACGCCCGGGGCGAGTACTTCTTTTTCTGCGATGCCGACATTGCCGTGCAGCCTACCTGGCTCCACAACATGCTGGGGCAGTTTAAAGATAACGTCGGCGTTGTGGTGGGCGTAACCCGCATGACTCCCACCGGAAGCTTTGCCGCCATGCAATCCATCGAATGGCTGGTGTCACTAGGTACCATGCGGTTTTTTTCCTACTGGAAAATCCCCTTCACGGGCATGGGTAACAACATGGCCGTCACTCGCGAAGCCTACCTGGCTACGGGTGGCTACGAAGCCATCGAATTTTCCATCGTGGAAGATTACGCCCTTTTTCAGGCTATTTTGTCCAGAGGCTACGCCTTTGTGCAGGCTTTCCGACCCGGGCTGGTGTCGGTTTCTGAGCCCGCCCCTACATTTTCCCAGCTCCTTCGGCAGCGCAAGCGCTGGGTAAAGGGGGCCATGCAGGCTCCCCTGCTCATTCGGCTTACATTTTACGCTTCGGCGCTATTTTTGCCCCTGCTGTTGGTGCTGTTAATGTTTCTGCCAAACGTAGCGATGACGCTGGCCGGTTTGCACTTTCTGCTGGTGGCCTGCGTTGCTATCCTGACGCTCCTGATCCTGAACCAACCGGATCTGTATCGGTACGTTCCGGTGTTCTGGCTTTATTTTTTGGTAATTAACCCCATTATGCTCATCAACTACCTGCTTCCCGCTCCCGTGCAGTGGAAAGGCAGAACCTATTGAAAAAGAATATGATTGAAACCCACGCGCACATCTACGACGAACAGTTTGCCCAAGACCGGGACGCCATGCTTCAAAAAGCCTGGGAGGCAGGAGTACAGGAAATATGGATGCCCAACTGCGACCACGAAACCATCGACGGCATGCTGGCTCTGGCCGATGCCTA
>CATMVR010000711.1 GCA_950075905.1 uncultured Persicitalea sp.
TTGATTTACAAAGCAAAGCCATCGTCTGAAAAGTACCCACCGCCCTAGCCCCCTACGGGCTCACGCTAGCCAAAGGCCACGCCTATGTGACCAACTGGGGTGGCAGGATGCCCGGCAAGAATACTACCCAAGAAACCGCCGGGGTACCCTACGGAAAGGTATTCGTCGACCCTACGACGGGTGCTACCAGTCAGGGTACGGTAAGTGTATATGCACTCGCTGACGGGAAACTGGTAAAAGAAATCAGCGTGGGGCTTCACCCCAACGACCTCATCACGGACAGTAGCGAAGAATTGGTGTACGTGGCTAATGGCAATAGCGACAACATATCGGTGATTGCCACAAAAGATAATAAGGTAAAGGAGACGATTCCGGTACAGCTTATGCCCGGAAAGCTGGGGTTTCTGGGCGATACCCCCAACGCCCTGGCTCTTAGTAAGGATGGCGCTACTCTCTACGTAGCCAACGGCATGGACAACGCCCTGGCGGTAGTGCAGCTGGGCCAGAAAGCCTCCCCGACCGGCACCGGCGACAGCCAGGTCATTGGGTTTATCCCGACCGAAGCCTACCCCGCCGGAATCGACCTCGACGACGAGTACCTGTACATAAGCAACCTGGAAGGCGAAGGCGCCCGGATCAACAGTCAGGAGACGGAGCATGACCATTCCAGAAACGTAAAAGGAGCCTACAACTCCCACCGGCAGCGGGCTACCCTCTCCACGATCCCGATTCCCACGGCCGCCTCTTTGCCCCCCCTGACCCAGCAAGTGAAGGAGCAAAACCTGAGCTTCCGCGCCGATATTGCCCGGCTACTGCCCCGCAAGAATGTAGTCCCCGTGCCCGTACCGGAGCGCATCGGCGAGCCGTCGGTTTTTAAGCACGTGCTATACATCATCAAGGAAAACCGTACCTACGATCAGGTATTTGGCGATATCAAGACGGGAAAAGGCGATCCGACCCTCTGTATTTTCGGGGAGGAGGTAACGCCCAATCAGCATAAGCTGGCGCGGGATTTTGTGCTGCTGGACAACTACTACGTGTCAGGCAAATGCTCGGCCGAAGGGCACCAGTGGACCGACGCGGCCATTGTGAGCGACTACGTGGAGAAAAACGTACGGAGCTGGTTTCGCAGCTACCCCCACGTGCAGGAAGACGCCCTGGTATACCATAAAAATGGCTTTTTGTGGGATAACGCCCGCAACCACGGTAAGAGTGTTCGTATCTACGGCGAGGCATGTCAGCCCCGCTACGATCACTCCATCAGCTGGAAGGACCACTACCAAAACTACCTGGACGGAAAGCCATTTGAGTTTACCAATACCACCACTATTTCGAGCGTACTCCCGATGCTCTCCCAGACCTTCCCCGGCTCAGATGATATGAAGATCCCTGATCAGATCCGGGCTTTGGCTTTTATCAAAGAACTGGAAGACTACGAACAAATGGACGGTGACCAACTCCCCGAGCTGATGATTATGGCATTGTCGGTAGACCATACCGTGGGTACCCGCCCCGGCTACCCTACCCCCGAAGCCATGGTGGCCGATAACGACCTGGCCGTTGGGCGCATTGTGGAGGCATTGGCCAAAAGTAAGTTCTGGAAAAACACCGTCGTTTTCGTGACCGAAGACGACTCGCAGGCGGGCTGGGACCACGTGTCGGCCTACCGCACCACCGGGCAGGTGATCAGCGCGTACAGCCGCCAGCAAAAGACCGTTTCCACCCAGTATAATCAGCCTTCCATGATCCGTACCATGGAGCAGATTTTGGGGATCCCCCCCATGAATGTAATGGACGCCACGGCCCTGCCCATGTTCGACTGCTTCGTCAACGAACCAGCCGACTACCGCTACACCGCCGAGGCCAACCGCATTCCCCTCGACAAAATGAACCCCAGCCTGGGCGAGCTGAACGGTAAAGCCCGTAAGTTTGCGGAGCAATCCATGCGCCCGGAGTTTGACTTCATCGACAGCGGTGAAGATGACGTCATGAACCGTATTCTGTGGTTTGCGGCTAAGGGGAAGCAGAAATACCCCTGGAAGCTGGCGGGGAAGGCGGAGGAAGAAGAAGACGAGGAGTAGTGTGGATACTTTGGCAGACGAGACATTTGGTAGTAATTAAAAAAATATTCCCACTTCTTTCCCTGCTCATTCTGGCGGGCTGTTTAGGTACAGAGCGGAGGTCAGACCCTAGCGGAGGAGTTGCCCTGTCTTTCGACGATCACTTTATCAGAGAGTGGTACCAGCTGCGGCCGCTTTTTAACCGGTACAAGGCCCGGGTAACCTTCTTTGTGACATGTCCGGACACGCTATCGGCGGAAGACGCTGCTTTGCTTCGCCAGCTCCAAAGCGATGGCCACGAGATCGGGTTTCATGGTACCATTCACGGAAGCGCCCGGCAGCTTTTGCAAAGCAGCGGCGTGAAGGGCTACCTGGAAACCGAAATAAATCCCGGCCTGACCTACCTCCACCAGGCGGGCTTATATCCCACCTCCTACGCGCATCCGGGTGGCAACCAAACCACCCCGACCGACGAAGCACTGCTTGCGCGGGGGTTCGTCCTACTTCGTGACGTAGCCAAGTCCGAGCGGAAGCTATACGGACTTCCGCTTTACCACATTCCTCCCCAGTTTATGCCCTCGGTATATTACCGATCCAACCAGGACCAGCAAGTAAAGGCCCTGCTGATCGATACAGACGCAAACCTGAGTAAAACTGAGCTTACCCAGGCCCTGATCACGGCAAAAAAAACGGGAACGGTACTTATGCTTTTTGGCCACAAACCGCTCTTTGGTGAGCCAGGTCCGGAAGAGTACGGTTTTGATGTAGATATGTTGAAACATATCCTGAAAGAAGCCGACTCGCTGAGGCTGCATTTTTACAGGATGTCAGAACTACCCCGGCTATAAATCACCGGCCAAAACGATCATCCTTATAGCGTAGCAGAGGCTTTTCCAAAAACTCGTACAGCCCCGCCGAAATCAAAACGGACAAGACGACCACCGATACGTACAGGATAATG